>DKBK01000080.1 GCA_002451135.1 Nitrospiraceae bacterium UBA6902 | reverse complement strand
AACAAAAGTCTGAAAAATCTGATCATTAAAAGCTCTGAAGATTATAAGGCGTGGAAGGTCAATAATCTTAACGGAGGGCTTTTTACCATACTGTTGAAAAATATCTCCAAGCTTCCTCAGTTTATAAAAAAATAAAAATATTAGTATCTAATTTGTTTCACCGGTTTATCCCGCCTTCTTCTCCATCTTCCGATATCTGTTCTTTTACTTCCTCTGAAATTACATTCCATTAAATTCAGGTTCGCTCAATTTAATAGGAATCAATATTAGAAAAGATGTTCCTTTATTGTCATTCTGACGGAAGAAGGCGGGGAAAATACAGTCAGTAGAAAAAGGCATGATCGGATTGATAAATAACCTTGGGCATTCATTGAATATGTTAAAATAGCTCATGAAACGGAAAAGGGCCCTCACTGCCGAAGAGAAAAAACATCTGATCGAAAAAATTACTGCTTTCCTGCAGACAAAGGAATATATTCTGTTTGCCTATATCTTTGGCTCTTTTCTGCCAGGGAAAGACTTTAACGACATTGATGTCGCCATCTTTATTTCTGGTGATAAATTCGATTCATTGCTGGCTAAAGAATTAGAGATCGAAAGAGAATTGGGGGATGTACTCCATTTTCCCTTCGATGTGAGGATAATCAACAGCGCTCCCCTTCCGTTTACCTATAACGTCATAAAAAGCGGAGGCGTGATCCTGGATAATGAGAAGTCTCTGCGGACTGACTTTGAAGGATTGATCTTTAAAAAATATTTTGATTATAAGCATCTCAGAGATGAATATTTAAGGGAGACTAAAAATGCCGCTGTTTAATCCGGATAAAATTGCGAAGATGATCTCCGAAATGCGGAAGGCGGTACATCGTTTACAGTCTCTGAAGACTCTGGATAAGGACACCTTTCTGAATGATCCGGATAAGATAAGCAGCGCAAAGTATAATTTTGTTGTAGCGATCGAATCTGCCATTGATATCTGTAATCATATCATATCGCAGAACAGCTATAGAGTCCCTGAGGATTATGCTGATACCTTCCAGGTGATGGGAGAACATGGCGCCTTCAATAAAGACTTCATTAATGCCCTGAAAGAGATGGCAAGATTCCGTAACAGGTTAATTCACTTGTATATGGAAATAGACGATGAGCAGGTTCATAAAATTCTCCAGACACGGCTTGATGACTTTATAAGGTTTCTGGACGGAATAGCGGTATTCCTTAAATTAGACAACGTTTAGTTTAAGTCATATACTTCCTCCCGCTTCATCACTTCCAGTCTTCCCCGCTTCCACTTTCACGCTAGCGCTCTTCATCGCTTCATGATTCAGGTCATGTTAACAGGAGAAACAGGCATAAAAAAATCCCCCTCTCGAACAGGGTCGTTCCCCGTTCAGGAGGGGGATATGAGGGGGGAGAATGCTGAATGAGGCCAAGTACTCTTATCCCTGGTAAATAATTTTTCTCTNNAAGGATAAAAAGGAGATATTATGTATCCAGGATGCGCTTCATCTCAGGGGTGTATTCGCTGTCTGCCCCATAAAGGTACAGCGGCGGGTCGATCTTAAGCCAGGTGCCTGACCCCTTGACCGCCTCAATTAATACCATCTTTGCCTCATCCCCTTCCTTTGAATGCACAAATCTCATCCTCTTGGGTTCAAGCCTTGATTTGCGAAGCATTTCCACAAGCTCTGCCAGCCTGAAGGGATGGTAGATTAAATAAAACTTTCCGGAATGCTTGAGCAGATACGAAGCGGTCTTTATCAGGTCCGGGAGGGTAATCTCTATCTCGTGCCGGGCAACCGCACGCTCTTGAAATTTGCTGAGGCGCCCGGTCTTCGTCTTTCTGAACGGGGGGTTTGAAAATACAAAATCAAATGTATTGGCAGGAAACATTTTTTTTAATGCCCTCATGTCATTTGCGATAATCTCGATCCTGTCGTCGAGATTGTTCATACTCACATTTCTCCGCGCACGCTCAGCCAGGGGTTTCTGCACTTCCACCGCGATAATCTTTGCGCCTTTCAGCCTTGCCGCAAGGAGGATGGATATGATCCCGGACCCTGCGCCGAGTTCAACGCCCTTCTGAAGACGTTTCGCGGAAATGAAGTGTTCAAGCAGGAGCGCGTCAATACTGAAGCGGTAGCCGTCCTTTGCCTGGATGATGCGTATGCCCCGGATGCTGTCGAGGGTCTCTTCAGTTTCCTGTTTCATCTTAAATAAATTATTTATCCACAGATTAACGCAGGGTATCACAGATGCATTAAAAGCTTATCTCACTTCTGCCTTTCACCTTTTATTTGAACATGCAATATGTGCCAATCGTATTTATATCATTGCCTTTATCTGTGAAATCTGTGGATATAACTGCCGTTCTAAGCTTTATTTATTTGACGAAGGGTATGCGGCAGATCATCGAACCTGTCAATGAGAAAATCCGCGTCCTTTAACACGTCCCTGCTGCGAAAGCCGTACGTGACTGCTATGGTTCGTATCCCTGCTGCCTTCCCGGCCTCTACATCATAATTACTGTCGCCGATGATCACTGTTTCCTCAGGAAGCACGTGAAACCTGTCCATCAGGTCGAGTATCGGAAGGGGCGAAGGTTTTATTGCACGGACACTGTCACTGCCGCAAACAACGTCAAAGTACTGCAGGAGCCCTACCCCCCTGAGCACCTCTTTTGACAGGGCCGTTCTCTTGTTTGACACCACGGCCTTCTTATAGCCGTCCAGCTGCGTCAGGGTCTCTTTCACCTGAGGATATGCAGCGGTGTAATCAACCACATGTGCGGAGTAATAGCTGATAAACCGGTCGGTGACACGCTGTCTTGTCCCTTCATCATTTACAGGGAGCAGGGACGCAAGCAGCTTTGATATGCCGGAGCCTACCATTGCCTTTGTTTCCTCAATGGAATATGTCCTTACCCCAAAAGGATGCAGCGCATAATTTAACGCATCGGTAATATCGCGACCCGTATCTGCCAGTGTGCCGTCAAGATCGAATATCAGGAGTTTCAGCATAGTTGACCGTCCAATAGATAACACGAACAGTGGAAATTATAACAGATCCGAAGCAGGAGATTCGAGGTGAATCAGCATAATCCCCAAAAAGTATTTATCCACAGATGAACGCAGATTATCACAGATTCATTAAAAGCGTATCTTCCTTTTTCCTTTCACCTTTTAGGTGAATATATGATATGCGCAAATCTCATTTACATCTTTGACTTAATCTGTGAAATCTGTGGATCGTATCGCCGTTCCTGGTACCAATAAAAAATGCACGATGTGGAAAGTCTTTTCCTGCATCGTGCATCGCCTGTAATCTTCTTTATGCGTCAGTTATCTTGCCTTATGCTTCTCTGCTACCTGGACCCTCATCATGGCCCGATTCAGCGCAGCAGTCGCGCGCGTCTCGTCAAACTCCTCTTTCTTTTTAAGTCGTTCCTCAGCGCGTTTCATGGCGGCCCTGGCCCTTTCCACGTCGATATGGTCAGACTTCTCCGCGCTGTCGGCAAGAATGGTGACACTGTCAGGGCCTACTTCGGCATATCCCGAGTTAATGAAAAAGATCCCTGATTCAGAGCCTTTTTTATAGGTCAGCATCCCTATCTTGAGCGTAGTGAGAAAGGGGACGTGTTCGGGTAACACGCCGAATTCACCCTCACTGCCGGAGGCGACAATCTCATCAACGGCTTCAGTAAAGACATGCCCGTGAGGTGTGACGATATCTAATGTCAGTTTATCAGCCATGTANNACAACGTCCTTAAAGCCCTTGATAGTATCCGCAAGTTTCACGTACTTGCCGGGAGTCCCTGTAAATGTCTCCGCAACGTGGAAGGGCTGACTCAGGAACCGCTGAAGTTTCCTTGCACGGGCAACCAGTACCTTATCGTCTTCAGAAAGTTCTTCCATACCCAGAATTGCGATGATGTCCTGCAGCTCCTTATATCTCTGGAGGACCATCTGGACCTTTCTTGCAACCGCATAGTGTTCTTCGCCAAGAATAAGCGGATCGAGAATCCTTGATGTTGAATCAAGGGGATCAACCGCGGGGTATATACCAAGCTCTGAAATCCCTCTTGAAAGAACGACTGTTCCGTCAAGGTGGGTAAATGCCGTAGCAACCGCAGGGTCCGTAAGATCGTCAGCAGGGACGTAAATGGCCTGCATCGATGTGATCGCGCCTTTGTTTGTTGAGGTAATCCTTTCCTGCAGCACGCCCATGTCTGTGCCAAGGGTCGGCTGATATCCAACCGCTGATGGCATTCTTCCGAGAAGCGCTGAAAGCTCGGCGCCTGCGAGTGTGTACCTGAAGATGTTATCTAAAAATATAAGAACGTCCTGTCCCTCGTCTCTAAAGTATTCGGCAACGGTAAGCGCGGAAAGGGCAACCCTGGCCCTTGCTCCGGGCGGCTCATTCATCTGTCCGTAAATGAGGGCTGTTTTTTCGAGCACGCCTCCCTCTTTCATTTCAAGGTAGAGGTCGTTTCCTTCTCTGGTTCTCTCACCCACGCCGGCAAACACCGACACCCCGCCGTGGACCATCGCGATATTATGGATCATCTCCATGATAACAACTGTCTTGCCAACGCCTGCACCGCCGAACATGCCCATCTTTCCGCCTTTCACAAACGGAACGAGAAGGTCAAACACCTTGACGCCTGTCTCAAACACCTGGGTCGACGTATCCTGCTCGGTAAAATGAGGGGATTCCCTGTGAATCGGCATCCTGTCCTTTGACTCTATCGGCCCCAGCTGGTCCACAGATTCTCCGATCACATTCATGATCCTCCCGAGAGTTTTTGCTCCGACAGGAACGGTAATCGGCAGTCCTGTATCAACAGCCCTGGTACCTCTGACAAGTCCGTCGGTTGCCGACATGGCAACGGTCCTCACCATGTTATCACCAAGATGGGCAGCGACCTCAAGTGTGACATTAATATCAGGTATGCCTTTTGCCGGATCTCCCGGCTCCGCAATCTTGAGTGCATTTAAAATTTCGGGCATTTTATCTTCAAATTCAACATCAACAACTGCGCCGATGACCTGTGCGACTTTCCCTTCATTCATGATCTATGTCCTCCATTCATAAAAATCGAAATTCAAAAAGTTGTCAGTTTTCAGTTGTAAGTTGTGAGTGTAAAAAAGAAAAACTGACAACTCACAACCTGTTTTTATCCTTTAAGCGCCTCGACGCCGCCTACGATGTCCATGAGCTCACCGGTAATCGCGGCCTGTCTGGCCTTGTTGAACTGGAGTGTGAGCCTGCCTACCATCTCATTGCAGCTCTTTGTTGCGTTTTCCATGGCGCTCATCCTTGCCGCCTCCTCAGCGGCCGAGCTTTCAAGGAGCGCCCGGTAAATCTGTATATCAACGTTGCGCGGAATCAACCTGTCAAAGATCGCCTCCATGGACGGCTCATAAATAAAATCAGCTGCAGCAGATTCAGGGGCAGACCCTTCTTTGCCCTCTTCTATGGGGGCCAGGGGGAGAAGCTGCGCCACGGTCACTGTCTGCGTAGCCATTGATTTAAACGCATTATACACCACGGTCACTTCATCGATTGTTTCATTCATGAAATTTTCTTTGATGTTATTCGAAATCTCCTGTGCACTTAAAAAACTCACGTTTCCTGAAATGCCTGTCCAGGAATTCCTCATGGGTACCCCTCTTCTCTTGAAGTAGTCCCTTGCCTTTTTCCCGATGGTGCTTATGCTGACCTCAAATCCGCTCTTTTTGAATTCGTCAATGCCTTTCTGGGCTGCCTTGAGGATGTTCGTATTAAAGGCGCCGCAAAGCCCTCTGTCGGACGTGACTACCACGATTTCCACCGTCTTTCTCGGCCTGAAAGCCAGCAGCGGATGCGATTCCCTGTCAGCGCCTTTGGCAAGGCTTATGAGCACCTCCTGCATCTTGTCTGCATAAGGCCTCAGGTCCAGCATCCTGTTCTGCACCTTTCTGAGCTTTGACGCAGAGACCATTTTCATGGCCTTTGTGATCTTCTGGGTATTCTGAACGGCCTTTATTCTTGTCTTTATTTCTCTTAACGTAGCCATTTTTTATAGTTAGTAGTTAATAGTGAGTAGTGTAGGGGCTTTTATCGTTACCCCTGACTACTTGTTTTATGCCTGAAATCCTTTCTTGAATTCTTGTATTGCCTGAACCAGTTTTGCCTTGAGGTTATCGTCAATGGCCTTTTTCTCCGCGAGTTCCGTGCGAATGTCGTCTTTTGACCCGCGCATGAATTTCACGAATTCCTCTTCAAATTTCTTGATGGCTTCAACAGGGACGTCATCGAGGTATCCCTGGGTACCGGCAAATAGAACAATTACCTGGTCCTGCATCGTCATCGGCACATACTGGCCCTGCTTCAGGAGTTCAACCATTCTCTTGCCCCGCTCTATCTGTTGAAGCGTTGCCTTATCGAGGTCAGATCCAAACTGGGCAAACGCCGCCATTTCCCTGAACTGCGCGAGGTCAAGTCTGAGGGTCCCCGCAACCTGCTTCATCGCCTTTGTCTGTGCTGCGCCGCCGACCCTGCTGACCGAGAGACCGACGTTCACCGCAGGTCTGACCCCGGCGTAGAAAAGTTCCGGCTCAAGGTAAATCTGCCCGTCTGTAATGGAGATAACGTTTGTCGGAATGTAACCGGACACGTCACCTGCCTGTGTCTCAATGATCGGGAGCGCGGTAAGGGAACCGCCTCCGAGTTTGTCAGAGAGTTTTGCGGCCCTTTCAAGGAGCCTTGAATGGAGATAAAACACGTCTCCGGGGAAGGCCTCACGACCGGGAGGACGTCTGAGCAGCAGGGAGAGCTGCCTGTATGCGGTAGCCTGTTTACTCAGGTCATCATATACGATCAATGCGTGCTTGCCGCTGTCCCTGAAATATTCTCCCATGGTACATCCTGTATAGGGAGCAATGTACTGAAGCGGCGCCGGCTCACTCGCTGTTGCTGAAACAATAATGGTATGCTCCAGTGCGCCTTCTTCTTCGAGCTTCTTCGCGACACGGACAACATTGGAACGCTTCTGCCCGATCGCAACATATATACATATCACGTCGCCGCCTTTCTGATTAATA
>DKBK01000103.1 GCA_002451135.1 Nitrospiraceae bacterium UBA6902 | reverse complement strand
AAAGTGGGCAATTTGCCCAACTGCGAATTTCTACCCGCGCAGGGAGAGAACTTTTGACTCAAGAGGTTCTGACAAGTGGATCATAAATTTATTACTGACATAGGATAAAAGATATGGACAACGATCTTAAAAATACAAGCGTCAAAGGGTTTTGGTGGAAACGTTTTTTTTACTCGGTCACAGGAGCAACCAATGACTATGAATTAGGCCCCAACTGGTTTGCCTCGGTAATGGGCACAGGAATTATTGCCAATGCAGCCGCGTCGTTACCTGTATTTTCAGACAGACTTCACGGTTTTGCTGTCATTGTCTGGTGCCTTGCTTCTTTTATGCTTATCGGTCTTGTTCTTGCTACATGCGTTCTCTTACTCCAGGGACAAAATGTCTGGAAAAAGCATTTCAGAGACCCCATGATGGCACAATTTTATGGGGCACCCCCAATGGCCATGCTTACCGTTGCAGGGGGGACCCTTTTGCTGGGTGATAATTTTATCGGACAGGAGTTTGCCCATACAATTACCTGGGCTCTCTGGTTTATAGGCACCATTACCGGCCTTGGCACTGCTATTATTATTCCCTATCGCTTGTTTACCAAATTTAAGGTGCGACAGGACTCTGCCTTTGGGGGATGGCTTATGCCCGTTGTTCCTCCCATGGTATCGGCGGCAATCGGTGCCATGCTTGTTCCTTACGCCCCCGTGGGCGTACTAAGAGAGACGATGTTTTACCTTTGTTTTTCTATGTTCGGCTTAAGTCTTGTGGCGGCACTAATTATTATATCAATGATCTGGAGCCGGTTAGCACATCATGGCACCTCCGGGACCTCTCGGGTGCCCACCCTATGGATTGTTTTAGGCCCCTTAGGGCAATCCATGACCGCTGCAGGAATACTTGGTACCGTTGCAAAGGGCGCGGTCCCTTCTCAAATTGCTGGTGGATTTGAATTGTTTGCGGTGCTCTACAGTGTGCCCATTTTTGGGTTTGTGCTCCTCTGGACCTGCATTGCAACTCTTTTAACTCTTCGGGCCCGTCAAAGACAAATGAGATTTGCCCTGACCTATTGGGCATTTACCTTCCCCGTGGGTACTTGTGTCACAGGTATTGCACAATTGGCACATCACACCGGTCTTCCCCTGTTTAAATGGGCCAGTATTTTCTACTACATAGGCTTGCTAACCGCATGGGCAGTGGCTGCCTTTGGCACCACAAANNAAACAAGGGGGTCAGTTCTCGACATGAGACAAAACAAGGACGAACAGCTCATTTAATTGACAGTGCATTGCTGAAAAGGGTAATCTGAATTATCTTTTTTTAATACATTTCTACAAAGGGACATGGCAAGACCGCTGCGCATTGAGTATGAGGGAGCGCTGTATCACATTACAGCAAGGGGGAACGAGCGCAGGAATATATTCTTTTCTAAAACCGACTATGAAAAGTTTCTTCATTATGTTGCAGAAGCAAAGAAGAAGTTTGGAATTAAGCTGTATGCCTATGTTCTGATGAGCAATCATTTCCACCTTGTAGTAGAGACTCCGGCGGCCAACCTTAGCAAAACAATGCAGTATATAAATGGCTCGTATACAACATACGTCAATATAAAGAGAAGGCGGAGCGGCCATTTATTTCAGGGCAGATATAAAGCGATCATAATAGACAGGGAAAACTATTTACTGGAATTGAGCAGATATGTGCATTTAAATCCTGTAAGAGCCAATATGGTGCAGAAGCCTGAGGAGTATTTATACAGCAGTTATAAGTCGTATATTTTGAACAATGGGAAGAGTATTGTAGATGAAAGTCAGATACTGGAAATGATATCTGATAAAAAAGGCCAGGCCAAGCTGCAATATAAAAGATTTGTGGAAGCGGCAGTTGGAAGAGAACCGGATGATCCGCATAAGAATGTTTATGGAGGCATTATTCTGGGAGGTACGGCATTTATAAAAGAGACCTTGAAAACAATTAAGGCGGAACTGCTGCAGAAGGACGAGATTGCGCATTCGAGGAAATTAAAAACAGGGTATGGCATTGAAGAGATCGTTGACTGTATTGCAAGGTTTAATAAAATAAGCAAAGAAGAAATAGTTAAGAATAACCATAGAGAATTAAGGAAGCTGACAATATATTTTATTAAGAAAAATACCGGCGCTACCAACAGGCAGATAGGAGAATATTTCGGAGGAATTCAATCGTCCGCCGTATCGAAGATAGTCGAACGCATAAGTAACGAACTGGTTAATAATAGAANNTCTTTCGGCTGCGGACTCGCGTTCACCGAGATGATAAGCGCCACCGCCCTGGCCTACAAGAGCGCAAATACACTGAGAATGCTTTCCACACACCCTGATGACAGGCCCCTGGGGGTCCAGATCATGGGACGTGAACCTGAGCTCATCAAAAGGGCGCTTGATAATATTTCGGGACTGGCCTTCGACATGATCGATTTTAATGCCGCGTGTCCCGTAAGAAAGGTCGCCTCAAAGGGGAGAGGGGCCGGCCTGCTTCAGGAACCCCTGGTGCTGCAAAAACTTCTTAGGCTCATTGTCGGATACACAGACCTGCCTGTCACCGTCAAGATACGCTCCGGATGGGATGAAACTTCCATCAATGCAGTGGATACGGCCGTCCGGGCGCAGGATGCAGGGGTAAAGGGGCTTGTTATTCACGGGAGGACGAGAAAGCAGATGTACTGNNCCCGGCACTCATCAAGAAAATGTTCGATGAGACGGGATGTGATGGCGTGGCCGTAGCAAGGGGTGCGCTCGGCAATCCCTGGATATTCCGTCAGACAACCGGACATCTTACGAGTGGAGCAGTACCCTCAGGCCCCGGAATTGACGAAATAGCGCAGGCCATGAAACAGCATCTCAATTTGATTGTAGAATTCCTGGGCGAGAGGGTCGGTATTATCCACTTCCGGAAATTTTTCGCATGGTATATCAGGGGGATGTCCGTAAAGGAGATGAAAGCCAGGGCCTTTGTTGCATGCACACAGGAGGAAATGCTGCGCTTGATAGAGGAACTACACACGCGTCACCGCGCATTTGCCCTAACGCAAGGCCATGACGTGGATCCTTATCGCGTCGTGGCTCCATAATACAAAAAATACCTTTACACTCCGAATCCTTTATCACAAGTCAATAATGAAACTGTCTCTCCGATGAAAGTCGGCCCGCTGGCCCGGATGGACAAGCGCCCAGCAGGTCATTGTGCCCTGTATCGTTTTAATCACCGCGCTCACTGCAGCCTCCAAGGCCTGATCTCCCGGGAAGATATGTTCCAGCCCAATTCTGACGGAAAGCCGCAGGGCCTCCGACCGGCGATCTATGTTCATCGGGAGTGAGGTAATGGACGGCTCCTCCTCCATCCCCTGACGATAGGCATTGAAACGGTAGACATTCCAGTGCCCGGCCGGTGAGATATTGAATTCCCAGTACCGGGGGGAATTTTTAACGCCGAGGAATACCTCGAAACAGGTTTCTTCCCAGAGTGATTTTTTACGGGAAGGCTGTTCGGCCGGAGCAGGAAGCGCGAGTTCCGCTACAGGGCCAAGGAGTGTGTAGCTGAAGGAAAGGATATGGGAATGCCATTCGATACTGCCTGCAATCTGAAAATCAGATGCGGGAGGGTCTGAAGGAAAGTGCTTCAGGGAAAAGCTCCGGATTGTCATATGAGGTCCCTGATGATGCTGCGAATGGCCCGTTCCTGTGACTCAATGCTCTCTGTAAGCCTGAACTGGACCATGGCCCTGGCGAGATTGTGTTCAGGGCCGTGTACCCTGAAGTAGACATTCCCCTCCAGATAATCCGTAAAGAACCTCAGCCCGAGCTCAAATGTGAGCAGATGGACCGACTCATACAGATATTCGACGTCACTCTCTGTGAGAAACCTGCTTGCCCTTGAGAGATACCCCTTTAAAATGGCACGGCAGAGATCGGTCTCAAAATGAACCGACTCCCACTGCCCGGTCTCTTCTCCCTGTGGATTGCAGCCTGAGCGAAGACAGTCCCCNNCTTTGCGGTCTCCAGCACGTGCGCACACGCACTTCGCTCCTTCACAAACTGTGTGCAATAATTAAATTCCGGGGAACGCCCGACCCGCGTCCCTGCCAGGACATTATTATAATGCTGAAGGTAGCACGGCGTAATGTGGAACCCCACCAGCGTATCATGCAGACTGTCCGGAGGCAGGTCGCTCATGAGCATATGAAACATGCCGACCGCGTAACCGACTTCTCCCGCATGCGTAATGTCCCTGATGGTGTCAAAGGACTGGGCGGCCTCGATAAAACTTACGGAGCGCCAGAATGACCCATCCGGGGCCAGCCAGTGGTCCCTGCCGTCACGGGCCATGAACACGCGCGGGACCTCCCATCTACGGGCCTCCCCGAGCTGCGTCTGCTGCACCCGCCTGCGGGCATGCTCAGTTGTGATGCGTATATTGTGCATGACAAGCTCCGGATGACGAAACACCCGGGTCTTGATCCGCTGCAGGATAAAGTGCTTTTCCGGGGTACCGTCCAGAGTCACCAGGTAGGTGCTATTTATATTGCCATGCCCGTATTGCCGGATGTCGATGACCCTGCCTGACGGCATGAATTGTTCTGCAGCAGCAAACATGTGTTCCAGACGCTTTCCTCTCATTCTGACTTTGCTCCCCTTCCAGCAGTTATTGTACAATAACAGCGTACTGAAAATGAGCTTTCAATATATAAGACAGATGCCGGCGGTCGGCGAGATCCTCTCTTCTATCCCTCTTTCAGGCGGCCTGGGAAAGATCAAGGGCGGGAGAGACCAGGATATTATCGCGGTCTTCAGGGGTGAAAGCGATAAATTCATTGTGATCATCGGGCCCTGCTCTGCGGACAACGAAGATGCGGTCTGTGAATATGTCTCCCGGCTCGCGCTCCTGCAGGAAGAAGTGAAGGAAAAGCTCATCCTCATCCCGCGGATATACACAAACAAACCGCGGACAACCGGCGAGGGGTATAAAGGCATGGCACATCAGCCAAAGCCCTTGGAAGCCCCGAATATGGTGAAGGGGCTCAAGGCTATCCGCCGGATGCACATACGGGCGATGAAGGAATCCCATCTTACGGCCGCGGACGAGATGCTGTATCCGGGGAATTATCCTTATCTTGAAGACGTCCTCAGCTATGTAGCGGTCGGTGCCCGTTCCGTGGAAAACCAGCTCCACCGCCTCACCATCAGCGGGCTCGACGTACCTGCGGGCATGAAAAATCCCACGGGCGGGGATATCGAGGTCATGTTGAATTCGGTGCAGGCTGCCCAGATGCCCCATGTCTTTGTCTATAACGCCTGGGAGGTGAAGACCTCAGGCAATCCCTATACCCACTGCATCCTTCGCGGCGCGGTCAACCCCTACGGAACGACCATCCCGAATTATCACTACGAAGACCTGATAAGGCTTTCCGAGGCGTACAATAAGCGGGACCTGCATTTTCCCGCAATCATCGTCGACACCAATCATGCAAATTCGAACAAGAAATTCAGTGAGCAGCCGAGGATCGCCAGAGAAGTAATGAGGAGCCGCAGGGATTCCAGGACGCTAAGGAACAAAGTCAAAGGGTTGATGATAGAGAGCTATCTTGCAGAAGGCTCCCAGAAGATATTCGAAAACTTCTACGGGAGGTCGATCACCGATCCCTGCCTCGGATGGGAGGATTCAGCGCGTCTCGTGAGAGACCTGGTTGAACTCGTCTGACTCCGTCCCTTTTTTACGACGTCACCCCTTCGGATCTTCCGCTCGTATGGACGTATGATATGCTCCTTGAAAAATGATACCTGCGTGATTATGCTATATGCGTAAATTCAAGGAGCGTCTTATACTGAAAAAGTGCAGGAAGAGTGTTCTGCACTCTCCCCTTTCAGACATGCTCCTCTTGATTGCACTAAAGAACGAGAGACATATACCGATGAGATATCTGAGCAGGGAAGTTACCGCCCGTAAGGCAGGAGCGGTCTTTCTCTATGCCCGCATGGAGAATAAAAAGCAGAGGAGCCAATAAAGTGCGTGAAATGATCTTTGCAATGATCATGGGTCCTGACGGCTCAGTGCAGGATGTGAACGCATGAGGGAGTGCAACACGAGATGTTAACAATCAGAGATGTCATACAATCAAAAAGTTCCGCGGTCTGGTCGGTGGGTCCCCTCGACACTGCCCATACGGCCATGGAAATCATGACAGAGAAGAATATCGGGGTGTTGGTAGTGATCGACAGAGAGAAGGTCGTCGGCATTGTGTCCGAGAGGGATTTAGCCAGGAATATAATTTTAAAGGAACTCTCCGCCAGAAATGTACCGGTGAAAAAAATAATGACAAGGGACATATACTGTATCACCACGGACAAATCCGTTGAGGAGTGTATGGGTGTGATGACAACGGCCCACATCCGCCATATGCCTGTCTTTGATCACAGGAGGCTGATAGGAGTCATCACGTTCGGAGATATCGCACACGCGTTACTTCTGGAGCAGAAGATAAAGATACATGATCTGGAGAGTTATTCTTCCGTCTGCGATACAGAGGGGTATGAGGACAGTGATTAATGGTACTGCTAAATCAACGGCTTCCCATCCATCCCCTCCGCAGTCATGCCAAAGCATGACAACACAGTAGGCGCGATATCCATAAGCCCCGGCTCTTTGCTGTTTATGGCAAAGTTGGTCAATAATATCCCGGGCACCACAGTAGGATCTATGATATGGTCCCCGGTCCACTTCTTTAAATTATCTTCCATTATCTCTGTCGGGGCGCCGCCGATGGCTGTTTGCCAGGAGGCCCTGAACCCGTCTTCAAAGCCGATAACAAGATCAGGGGAATGAGTCGCCTGCGCTCCGGAATAAATAGCGCTGTTTTTATACACATTCCGGACGGCACGCTGTCCGTCCTTTGGATCCGTTAATTTACTAAATTTTTCTATGATCGCATTTGAGACAGAATCCGAGTCCGTACCGGCCTCGACAATGCCGCTTTTCTCTCTCCCCCTTATATTCAGGTAAATGCTTCCAAAGCCAAGCGCATACGCGCTGGTTTTCTTCCAGTCTACATACTGAAACAGCCCGCCTCCGTCCTTATCCTCTTTTGTGATGTTCTTTGTGAGCGTCATAAATCCATTCTGCACGAGCCATGAATTTATGTGCACGGTCCTTCTGAAACTGGAAAACCCGTGGTCTGAAAAAACCATAAGCGCGGTACGATCATCAACCTGTGTCATCACCTCACCGAGTATCCTGTCCATCTGCCGGTAATAATCGTCGATCACATGTCCGTATTTTTCAGCATACGCCTTGTTATAGAGTGGGTGGGCCGGGTCCCTGGTGACCCAGAAGATATGCTGGATCCTGTCTGTGGAAAAGAAGGCCGAGGCCAGCAATCCCTCTTTAAACTTATTTAATTCGTACCACAGCATTTTCTCCTGCTCTTCAACGATCTCATCGCACATGGTGATAAAGGCCTCTTCATCGGTCCTTCCCTCCTCAACGGCCTTGGTATCTTCAGGCATGCCGAGCGTATAGAAATGCCCGACCTGATCTGCCAGTTCCTTGATATATGCATCCGGACTCGAGATCACAAACGCAGGGTCTTTCGGGTTTATCTGCACCGGGGTCATATATAATGCCAATTCGGGATTCACCTCATTCAAATAAAACTTCACGATGCCCGTAGCGGTTTTCATAAGTCCCAGCTTGAAGGTAACCTCGACCCATTCGCTCCACTGCCCTTTCTTGACATTTATTTTCTTGCCGTCCACCTGCAGCTCTATTGATGCATTATCAGAAAGGCTGATATTGAGGTCTGCCTTCGCTGCCTCTCGTGCCGTCAGCTTCGCGACATTGGGCCCTGAAATAAATGTCTTTATGGTGTTGCCGTTTGCCTTGACCCTGATGATCTTTTCAGCCCCCTCCTCATTCTTTGCCATATCTTTGGTCGTATAGAATGCATACCTTCCAAGACCGCCCTTAATATCGGGAACCCCCAGGCCCGCATACAGCCTGGCCCTGTTCTGTTTGGGCTGAAAGGTCATCGGCCATTTTAATATGGTGGAGGGAATATTATTATCCGAGGTATGATCCCAAAAGGTATTTCCGTGCATCACCGGCAGAAACATCGCTTCTCTCTTGGCAAATACGTTTTTAGGATTCATTCTCAATATCGCCAGCTCCGGCATATAGTCAGAAATCCTGCGCCCAAGGAAATCAAATATCCCGTGATGCCCGGGATTTTTCCCTGTAGCGATTGAAGCCCACGCGACCGGGCTTTGCGCGGGATTGCTCGTCGCCATTGCGGAGAAGCCGCCCCTCTGGCTGAGCTTGGTAAAGTTCGGCAGTTGCCCCTGCTCCATAAGGGGGGCCGTTATCTTCGGGTCCAGTCCGTCCATGCCAAGGAGGATGACCCTTCTATACTTCGGGGATCCGGTGGTTCTTACAGGATTTTTTTCCATGTATCGTTACTCCTTTTCATTTCTTGATACTGCAAAGCTGCAGAGGCCCTTGCAACGTGCCCGTGCATTATCTTCTGATCAGTGTTTTCACGTGCGGGAAGGCATCGATGTTCGTATGAGGGATAAACAGTCCGGAGACGTATTCATCCATAAAGGACTTTGAAACAGAAAGTTCTATATAGGTCATCTTTCTGGCGATATCCTCCGCCTCGGCCCTCATGTTACGGGAAAGGATACAGAGATACGCACCGATGATCGATGTATTGCCCATGTATGCGAATTTTTCTTTTGGCAATTCAGGGAGAAGACCAATGATTATGGCTTTTTCCACGTCAAGGAACTTGCCGAAACCTCCCGCAATATATATCTTATGAACATCATCAAACGTAAACCCGGCCTCTTTCAGCAGCGTTGAAAACCCCGCATATATTGCGGCCTTGGCCCTGATAATATTTTCGATATCGGGTTCTGTCATGACGATGTCCTTGTCCCTGCCGTAATAGACCACAAACTCCAGGCCGTCCTCGCCCATCCTTACCCTGTCTGATCTGTCCTTCTGAAGTTTTCCTTTCTGATTAAGTATCCCGGCCAGAAACATTTCGGCAATTGCGTCTATCATCCCCGAGCCGCATATGCCGACCGGCTGGATGTTTTTTCCGATTACTTTTATCTCGACGTCAAGGGTGTCACGGTTGATCTTCATGCCTTCAATTGCCCCGTCAGTGGCCCTCATCCCATGCTTCATCCCGCTGCCTTCAAAGCAGGGGCCGGCCGAACAGGCTGCCGACATCAGCCATTCCGAACTTCCGATGACAATCTCCCCGTTTGTTCCGATGTCAATAAATATGCTTAACTCATCTTTTTTATGTATCCTTGTAGCCAGTACTCCTGCAACGATATCTCCCCCCACATAACTGGACACGCAGGGGAAGGCGTACACCGGGATGTTGGGATTTGTCTTTATTCCCAGTTCTCCTGCGTGAGAAAGGGGGAAGGTGTTGGCCGTGGGAATATACGGCTCCTCCCTTATCGCAGAAGGGTCAAGGCCGAGGAAGAAATGCATCATGGTTGTGTTGCCTGCAACCACAACACAATCAATGGCGTCAGTACTGACATTATGGGTCTGGCAGAGCAGGGACACCATATTGTTTATGTCCGAAGTGACCGCCCTTTTCAGATTACCCAGCTCATTATGGTCCGTAGCGTTGACGATCCGGGTGATCACATCATCCCCGAACCGTATTTGTGAATTATATGTTGAGGCAATATCAACGAGAGTTCCACTGGTAAGATCAACCAGATACACAACCAGCGTCGTGGTTCCGATATCCACCGCAATGCCGTACTGAGGCACCTTCTGGTTCCCCGGAAAGATGTTTGTGATCTCATAACAGTCTTCACTATGGATCGTGGCCAGGGTTATTTCCCAGTTTTTCTCCCTGACAATACGGGCAAGATGGGTCATGAATCTGAAAGGGACCCTCAGGCATCCCAGACCGTTTGCGAAGAGCTCCCGTTTGAGTCTTTCAAGGTCACTGATGTTATCATCAAGAGATGGCCTGGGGAGCTGCAGCACGATTCTCCCTGCGAGAGGATCAATATCCCCCCCCGCTGAATGCAGAAGGGCCAGGAGATCTCTTGATTTTCCGGTATCGATCTGGCCCTCGACGGTAAGCATTGATTCTTTAGGAATATCAATAAGCATATCCCCAAAGGGAAATGTTTTACACGCAAGTGCGTACCCCTCTTTTATCTCTTCCTGAGAGAGTTTCATCTGGGACCGGATATCTGCGGTACCGGACTTTATGATAATCCTGCACTTGCCGCACGTGCCTTTTCCCCCGCAGGATGAGGTCAGGAAGATCCCCGCTTTTTTCAGGGACTCCAGGATGGAGGTACTTGAAGATCCCGGGATGCCTTTGCCGGAAGTGAGTGTTATATTCATTCTTTACTTATTCAATTCCTTTGCAGCATCTACCGCATGATACGTAAGGATAAGATCAGCACCGGCCCGCTTCAAAGAAGTCAGGATTTCCATGACTACTTTCATTTCATCTATCCAGCCGAGCTTTGCAGCGGCCTTTACCATGGAATATTCCCCGCTTACATTATACGCAGCGACAGGGACGTCAAAGGAATCTTTCACATCAGAGATGATATCCATGTATGACAAGGCAGGCTTAACCATGACAATGTCTGCTCCTTCTTCAATATCAAGGACCACTTCTTTTATGGCCTCCCTCCGGTTTGCCGGGTCCATCTGATATGACCGTCTGTCGCCAAAGGCAGGGGTCGATTCTGCCGCCTCTCTGAAAGGAGAATAAAAGGCAGAGGCGTATTTTGCGGCGTAGCTCATTACAGGGATGTCTTCAAACCCGTGTGCGTCAAGGATGTCCCGGATNNCATGTGACAGGGCCTCTTTTGCCAGAAGATCAAGTGTGGGGTCATTCAATATCTTGCCGTTCTTTATTACCCCGCAGTGGCCATGGCTCATATATTCACACATACAGACATCCGTGATGACCACGAGATCGGGGACCTTGTCTTTGACGGCCTGAATGGCTTTCTGCACGACCCCCTTGGCGCTATATGCCTCTGTGCCCTGTTCATCCTTGTGTTCGGGAATGCCGAAAAGGATTATGGCAGGAATGCCGAGCTTGTAGGCATGCTGCGCCTCTTTAACCGTTTCATCCACCGACAGCTGGGAACATCCCGGCATGGACAATATTTTTTTCCTCACGCCTTTGCCGTAAGTGACAAACATCGGATAAATCAAATCATTCGGCGTCAGGTGTGTCTCCCGCACCATGCTTCTTATTACTTTATTAAGCCTGAGTCTTCTGGGTCTGTGAATCGGGAAGGGCATAATTTACTCCTCTCTGAAATTAGTGCTGATATGTAAGTATATCAAATTAAGCTGTCAGTTTTCAGTTATCGGTTTTCCGCCTGGCAACTAACAACGTCTTTACTTTTCATACGGTTCGATATGTACAACAACATCCACGACAGAAGGGAATTTCCTCCTGATGGCTGCCTCAACCGCATGCGCCACACGATGGGCGTCCCGTGTCGGGATCTCAGGGTCGACAAGACAATGCATATCGATAGACACGGAGTCTTCATTGCCTCTTGTCCTTATTTCGTGGCATTCTATCACCCCTTCAATTCTGTCTGCCAGCTCTTTTATTTCATCTGGATTTATTTGCGCCGTATCGGTCAGAACAGCGGCGGCAGATTTCAGTATGGAATAGCCCATCTTTGCAATAAATACCGTGATGATAAGCGCTGCAAGCACATCAATCACAGGATATCCGATCTTTGCCGCTATAAGGCTAATGACAACAGACATCGAAATAAAGATATCTGTTTTTGTGTGCACGGAATCAGCGATGAGAAAATCGCTCTTCAGCTCCCGTCCCTTTTTTGCCTCATACAGCATTACCCCTATATTTACTATCAGGGTAATCGTCATAACGATAAAACTCACGTATGTCACTTCAATGTGGGAAGGGGTGTGCAGCCTGTCATAGGATTTACGTAATATTTCAGTGCCTGCCCCGAATATCAGCACGGCGATGGCTATGGTCGAGAGTGTCTCAAATTTTCTGTGCCCGTATGGGTGGCTTTCGTCCGGCGGCTGCGACGCTATCCATATGCCGATAAGGCCGATGACATTCGATGCGCCGTCAGCGGATGAATGGATACCGTCTGAGAGCATACTGATAGATCCTATGACATGACCGTAGATCATTTTTGCCACCGCAACCGTGAGATTGAGGAAAAGGGTATATAAAAGGACCTGTCTTACTTTTTTCAGGCGTGTCATAGGTACGATTATAAACTATTTTGGATTACTTACCAATACAGAAATTTGAGAAAATTCTGTTCAGGATATCATCAGGTGTCGTAATGCCGATTATGTCCCCGATTGCATCAAGGGCGTCTCTTAGTTCGATTGACAGGAATTCCGGAGAGGTTTGTTTATCAACTTCCGTCATGAAAGATTCCATTGAGACAAGGGCTTTCTCAAGTGCATACACATGCCTGGTGTTGGTAACAACCTCCGCGCTGCCTTCGGTGCTGTGGGATAACACCGTCTCGGCTATCGTGCGCTGTAATTCATCAAGACCGGTTTCATGTTTCGCGGAGATGTGCACAACCGTCCCTTCCCCCGCCTTGCCATGGAGGGGGTGGGGGGGTACATTTATTTTCTGAGGCAGATCGCTTTTGTTTATCACCACGATAGTATTTTTTGCACCCGATTTTTCAATCAGTTCCTTATCTGTTGTGTGGAGAGTGCTGCTGCCGTCAAGCACAAGAAGCACCAAATCCGCATCCTCCATTGCCTTCAGGCTTCTCTTTACTCCTTCCTTTTCAGCGATGTCTTTCCCGTCTCTTATCCCGGCCGTGTCCATGATCCTTACCGGAATTCCTTTGATGTTTAAATATTCCTCGATGACGTCCCGTGTAGTCCCCGGTACCTCAGTCACGATGGCCCTGTCATGCTCAAGCAGGGCATTGAGAAGAGAGGATTTGCCCACATTCGGCCTGCCGATGATGGCGGTCTTAAGGCCTTCACGCAGGATCATGCCATATCGTGAACTCTCTATGAGTTTTTGCAGGGCCTGCTGAATATTCAGTGCCCTCTTTTTCATATCGTTCAGGGAAAGTGACTCAATGTCCTCATCCGGGAAATCTATATACGCCTCGACAAAGGCGGCAAGGTCTATCAATTCCTCACGTATGGATTGAATTTTTTTGGAAAGACCTCCCTTAAGCTGGACAAGCGCGGTCTTCCGGCTTTGCTCCGTAAGTGCATTAATAAGATCGATTACGGCCTCTGCCTGCACAAGGTCAAGCCTTCCGTTTAAAAACGCCCTCTGGGTAAATTCCCCCGGTTCCGCAAGCCGTGCGCCTGCATGTAGTGCAAGATCCAGTATCCTGCGCATCGGCACAGGCCCGCCATGAGAATTTATCTCAACCATATCTTCCCTGGTATATGTATGCGGGGCCTTCATCACGGAAACGAGGACCTCATCGATGGTCTCCTTATTCGCGGGATCTATGATATGACCGTACAGCATACGGTGGGAGGGGGTCTTTCTGATTTTTTTCTGCCTGGCGGAAAGGAATATCCTCTCAGCTATCTTTAATGCGTCACTTCCTGAAAGTCTGACTATTCCTATGCCGCTGTGCCCTGGAGCCGTTGATATCGCAGCGATTGTATCTTCGGTGTGCATGCATGTAGTTTACAGATAATGGGGGTCGGTTGTCAGGACATCTTTATTCCGGGACTGACTGCCGGCAGATCATGTCTGTTCAGCGGCAGCCTTTTTATTTGAGTAAAACTGCTGGGCGATGCCGAGCACGTTATTGACCAGCCAGTAGACAACCAGGCCCGAGGCGAACGAGAGAAACATGAATGTAAATACAATGGGCATCAGCATCATCATTTTAGCCTGCTTCGGGTCCATTGCCGAAGGAGTCATCTTCTGCTGGATCACCATGGTAAGCCCCATGACAATCGGAAGCACGTAATACGGGTCTTTTACCGAGAGATCCGTTATCCAGAAAATAAAAGGGGCGCCTCTTAATTCAATCGCCCTGAGAAGGACATTATACAGCGCGATAAAGACAGGGATCTGCAGAAACATCGGCAGGCACCCCCCAATCGGGTTGACCTTGTGTTTTTTGTAAAGCGCCATGGTTTCCTGCTGCATCTTTTGCGGGTCTTTTTTGTATTTCTCTTTTAACTCGGCCATCATGGGCTGTATGGTCTGCATCTTCTTCATGGACTTCTGACTCTTATGCATGAGAGGAATAAAGGGTATCCTCGTCACGATAGTCAGAATGATAATGGCCCAGCCATAATTGCCCATAAAGCCGTAGAAGAACTTCAATACCCAGAAGAGAGGCATTGCAACAACTGAAAACCAGCCAAAATCAATAATATGTTCGAGCCCCGCGTTCAACCGCTTGAGCCTGTCGTATTCCTTGGGGCCTGCATAAACGATGAAGTCATTTTTTTGAGGCTTAAGTGTTAGTGAAATCTCCGCTGATTCTTTTTCCTTCCAGACACTTGCCCCCTCAACCGGCGTGACCGGGATAATGGCTGCGGCAAAATACTTGTCTTCCTGGGCAATCCAGTTTATATTGCCGGGGTAGTACTTCGNNCCCTGACTATCGTAAGCAAAAATCAATTCTCCCTGCGTGTTGCCACGTTCAGAAAGTCTGAGGTTTTTTGTGTTGACCGTATATATTATTTTTTGAGGCTGGTCGCGGTTGGGCCCTTCAAGGAGAATAGCCAGTGGCGGGACCACCCCGGGCTCCTTTAAAAGGACAACCGGCATATTATTCTTGTCCTTATACGTTTTCAGCTCCCAGTGGGTGATCACGGCCCCCTCCGTAGAAAACACCGCTTTGAATAAATCTGTTTCAACAACAACATCACTGGCTTCGGCGCCTGCCCCCGCAGTATATTCCCTGGGCAGCTGCGGTTCAGGTGCTGAAGTCTCCGGTGTTCCCGCGGATTCAGGCTGTAATGGTGATACCTCCTGCACGGAGGGTACAGGGACAGGCTTTTGCGGTACCGGCTTCGTATTAAAAAAGTATGACCATCCGATCAGCACAACAAGCGACAATATGACGGCTAACAGTGTACGTTTATCCATTCTTTATTGCTCTCTCATTTTATAATTTGAATTATCCGGGCATTTCACCGGATCATACCCCCCGGGATGAAAAGGGTGGCATTTGAGAATCCGTCCGGAGAAAAGACAGAGCCCCTTTATGAGCCCATACCTCTCTACCGCCTCCATGCAGTAACTTGAACACGTAGGATGAAACCTGCAGGAATGGGGCAGAAAAGGAGATATATATTTTTTATAGCCAGTAATGGCAGCAAGAACAAATGACTTCACTTTTTCCTTATGCACGCAGGTTAATGTTCGTGAAGATGGGAAATGCGCCCCGCCATTATACAGACAATTTTTTCCTGCCCTTGGCACGCCTGTTTTTGATGACCTTGGCGCCGCCCGGGGTGCTCATTCTTGTTAAAAACCCATGGGTTCTCTTACGCTTTTTGTTGTGAGGACGATACGTGGTATATGTCATGATGCTCTCCTTGTGTAATTAAAGCCAGTCAGGGAAATTATTTCTCTTGATTACAAGTTCATATTCTACTTATCCCTCAGAAAAAAATCAAACAGAGGATTTAAGTACGCCTGTGCTGCGAAAATATGTCTTCATAATATCTTCATACTCTCTTGAAAGAATACACTTAAATTTTATTTAATATGAAGAGTTCATGTATCTCTGTAGTCAATTCGACACGAAACAACAATTACAGGAGGCATCCTATATGATGAACGGGGGAATAACGGCTATCAATGACAAGGTTCGCGGAGAAAGCGCATTTGTGCAGAGCCTTGTATCGGAATTCGAAAAGGTGATAGTCGGTCAGAACTATTTAATAGAAAGGCTTCTCGTGGCTCTTTTGGCCAACGGCCACATACTTATCGAAGGTGTTCCGGGACTTGCAAAGACCTTGTCAGTAAGGGTCCTGTCCAGTGCAATCAGGACAAAATTCCAGAGAATACAATTCACCCCGGACCTGCTCCCCGCAGACCTGTTGGGAACCCTCGTATATAATCCTAAAGACGGCAGCTTTACCACCAAGAAAGGCCCTATCTTTGCCAATATCATCCTTGCCGATGAAATAAACAGGGCCCCTGCCAAAGTCCAGAGCGCCTTGCTCGAGGCAATGCAGGAACGCCAGGTGACCATAGGAGAACACACCTTTCCCCTTGATGAGCCGTTCCTGGTCCTTGCAACCCAGAACCCGATAGAACAGGAAGGCACCTATCCCCTGCCCGAAGCACAGATAGACAGGTTTATGCTCAAAATAAATATCACCTACCCGTCCATTACGGAAGAGCACAGAATTATGAAGAGCATGGCCGTGACGAACAAAAAGATTGACGTGAATGCAGTGGTCGGTCCCGAGGATATTCAAAGGGCCAGAAGCGTGGTGAATGACATCTACATGGATGAGAAAATCGAAAAATACATCCTGGATCTGGTCTTTGCCACAAGGGACCCCGGCACATATAACCTAAATGATCTGACCGGCCTTATCCAGTACGGTGCTTCGACCCGTGCGACCATCTACCTGAACATAGCTTCCAAGGCGTACGCGTTTATACAGGGCAGGGGGTATGTCACCCCGCAGGATGTGAAATCCATAGGCCCCGATATCCTGCGTCACCGCGTAATCGTAAGTTATGAAGCAGAAGCAGAAGAAAAGACTTCGGACGATATCATTAAGAGAATATTTGAGGAGATTGAAGTTCCATAACGAATTAGAGACAAAGCCACAAAGACTATTCACCCACGTTGTGCCTTTGTCCCTTTGTCACATGATGTACCTATGATTCCCAAAGAAGTTCTTCAGACAATTCGCAGGATACAGATAACCACCTCCCGGATGGTCACGGATGTGTTTGCGGGCCATTACCACAGTGTCTTTAAAGGACAGGGAATGGAATTTGAAGAGGTCAGGGAATACCAGCCCGGAGACGACATCCGCTCTATTGACTGGAATGTGACCGCGCGCACCGGGCGCCCATTCATAAAGAAATTCGTGGAGGAAAGGGAGTTGACGATAATGCTCCTTTTCGATATGTCCGGATCAACCTATTTTGGTTCAGTAAATAAACTGAAGCGGCAGCTGGCCGCGGAACTCTGTTCCCTGCTGGCCATGTCCGCCATTAAAAATAATGATAAGGTCGGACTCATCGCCTTCACCGACAGGATAGAAAAGTTCGTGCCCCCGAGAAAGGGGCTCAGTCATGTGCTCAGGTTAATCAGGGAGGCATTATACTTTGAACCTGAAGGAAAGGCCACCGACATCTCCGGAGCACTGGAGTATCTTGGCAGGGTCACGAATCGCAGCACGGTTTCTTTCATTATTTCCGATTTCCATGATACGGATTATAAAAAGCCTTTATCTATCGCCGGCAAACGACATGATATTGTCGCGATATCCATAACGGACCCGAGGGAGACAGAGCTGCCGGATATCGGCATAATCAACCTCGAAGACCCTGAGACAGACCGGGATTTCCTTCTCGATACATCAAGTGAGGCAGTGCGAAAGGATTTTCGCATGAATTCCCTTAAGATGCTTGATGAAAGGCAACAGCTTTTCCGTTCGACAAATATTGACCATATAGCTATACGCACGGATGTCCCGTATGCCAGGGAATTGTATAAATTTTTTAGAATGAGGGAACGGAGGATATAGGCAATAAGGTTCCTGGTCGGGATAATAATTTCCATAATGGTAAGTATCTCTGCCGTTACCGCAGGTGAGANNTACACATTGGCGACAAAATTACATATACGATTGAAGTCAAGGCAAAGGATGATATCGAGGTAAAATTCCCTGACTTCGGAGAAAACCTGGCTGGCTTTGTGATCAGGGACTACGGTTCTTCAAAAGGCGGCTTTTTCGGCAGCAGGACACAGACGCAGTGGTATGTACTTGATATCTACGAAACCGGGAAGTTTACCATCCCCGCAGCTCTCATCAAATACAGGGGCAGTGATAAAGAACAATGGAAAGAGGCCCTTACCGTTCCGATCGCCGTAGAGGTTCGGAGCGTCCTGGATGGGGATATTGAAAAAGCTGATATACGCGACATCAGGGGGCCGGAGAGCGTATATAACCTGATATATATTTATATTGTGCTCGCTGTTATTGGAATCGTTCTTATCATTCTCCTTGTTGTCAGGCTCCTGAAAAAGAGAAGAACACCACAGGACATAATACCTCCTCCAAGGCCCGCGCATGAGATAGCCTACGAGGCGCTCAGGGAGTTGATGGGCAGAGATTACCTGAAGGCCGGCAAGGTCCGGGAATATTATTTTGAGCTCTCAGATATAGTACGGCATTATATAGAGGACCGGTTTCAGCTGAAGGCCCCTGAAATGACCACAGAAGAATTCCTTGCAACACTGAAGTATTCCGGGGTTTTAACCAGGGAACAAAAAGGGGACATGAAGGATTTTCTGTCTCACTGTGATATGGTGAAGTTTGCCAAATATCTGCCGGACCACACGGAGACTGAGCTAAGCTATGATTCAGCGCGAAGGCTGATCGACAGCACAAAGGAGACCACCGTTCAGGGGGAGACAGCGAAATGACTTTCCAGAACCCGTGGGTGATCATATTGCTGCCGGTTGCAGCTGCGGTCCTTCTTTACAGCAGGAAGGGCAAACGTCAGCCGGCGCTCCGGTTTTCAACGGGCATCCTGCTTGACGGATTAAAACCAACGCCTAAGCTGAAACTGCGTAAGGGAGTAATAATTTTAAGGATGCTGGCCCTTATTTTAATAATCATCGCTCTGAGCCGCCCCCAGTCAATGCTTCAGGAGTCCAGGATAGAGACTGAAGGCATAGATATTGTACTGGCCATTGACACCTCTACCAGCATGCGTGCTGAGGATTTTGAACTCGGGGGGAAACGTGATAACAGGCTTGAAGTGGTAAGGGATGTCGTAAAAGACTTTATATCACGTCGCCACAGCGACAGGATCGGCATAGTTGCGTTTGCTGCGAATGCATACACCGTATCGCCTCTTACGCTTGATTACGGGTGGTTACTGCAGAACCTCGAGAGGGTAAAGATAGGCATGACCGAAGACGGCACGGCAATCGGCTCCGGCATAAGTTCGGCCCTAAACAGGCTGAAGGATTCCGAGGCCAAAGGCAAGGTCGTCATCCTGCTGACTGACGGCAGAAACAATGCAGGCAAGATATCACCGCTTACCGCTGCTGATGCGGCCAGGGCCCTGAATATCAAGGTCTATACAATCGGGGCCGGTTCAAAGGGACTGGTCCCCTATCCGGCAAAGGATTACTTCGGCAACACGGTTTACCGGCAGGTACAGATTGATATAGATGAAGAAACACTGAAGAAAATAGCGGAAAAGACAAAGGCCCTGTATTACCGGGCCACAGACACAACGTCACTCAGAAATATTTATGAGGAAATAGACAAGATCGAAAAGACACCCATTGAGGAAAAGGGATATACGGAATATAAAGAGCTGTTCCCCCTGTTTCTGATACCGGCCCTTGCCTTATTAATATTGGAAGTGATATTGAAAAATACTCTGTTGAGGAGGATACCGTAACAAAGTTGTTAGCTGTTAGTTTTCATACTCATAACTAACGACCGACAACTAACGACTCATATGTATTTCGGCAACTTACACGCATTACATTATCTGTGGCTACTGCCGGCCCTGCTCCTCTTTTACCTCTGGTCATATAAAAAGAGAACCCGGGCCATGGAAACATTTGCCGAGAGGGACCTTCTTGTTCATATGGCCCCGTCAATGGACGGGAAGAAACAGAAGATCAAGGCACTCTTCATTCTGCTTTCAGTTTCCGCCATTGCCCTGTCCCTTATGAGACCTCAATGGGGTTTTGAGTGGAAAGAGGTAACCCGGAGCGGACTTGATATTCTGATTGCAATTGACACGTCCAAGAGCATGCTCGCGGAAGATGTAAAACCGAACAGGCTGGAACGTTCCAGGCTGGCGGTCAAGGATTTGATCCAAAAGCTGCACGGCGACAGGATCGGGCTTATCGCCTTTGCAGGGAGCGCCTTTCTGCAATGCCCTCTCACTGTTGACTACAGCGGCTTCATGCTCTCGCTCGATGACCTGAATGTCAACACACTTCCCAAAGGGGGGACTTCTTTGTCAAATGCGATAGAGACGGCACTTGATAGTTATGAAGGGGGGAAGAAAAAATATAAGGCACTTGTGATTATCACCGATGGCGAAGATCATGAAGGGAATGCAGCAGAATGGGCTGAAAAGGCAAAGGAACAGGGCATTAAAATATCCACCATAGGCATCGGGACCAGAGAGGGGGAGCTTATTCCTGTTACTGACGAATCCGGCAACCGCACGTTTTTGAAAGACAGGAGCGGGAATGTGGTAAAGTCACGCCTGGATGAAAAGACGCTCCAGGACATAGCCCTGGCAACAGGCGGAAGCTATGTAAAGGCCACCGCAACAGAATTCGGACTGGACCTCCTGTATGAAGAAAAATTATCAAAGATGGAGAAGCGGGAGGTTGAAAATAAAATGATCAGGAAATATTATGAGAGATATCAGATCCCTCTCGCAATCGCCCTTTTACTTCTCTGTATTGAACCATTCATAAGAGAGAGGAAAGACTGAATCAGGAAACAGGGATCGGGAGACAGGGAATGGGAAAGATGAGAAACATATTGATCATCATACTATCTGCTTACTTATTATTGCATACTGCTATGAGCACTTCAGCATCTTCCACTGGTGATATAAGGGAAGGGAACAGATTATATACACAGGAAAAATACAGTGAGGCAGCAGACAGATATGGTCAGGCTCTCACGCAATCGCCTGATTCGGATATTGCCCATTTCAACCTCGGGGATGCCTTGTATAAGAAGGGGCAGTACAAGGAGGCTATTGATGCCTTCACAAAGTCACTGAGTACTGATAACAAGGTACTCGAGGCAAAGGCAATATATAACCTTGCCAACAGCAAATATAAACTAGGCAGCCAGGCAGCAGATTCAGATATAAATTCTGCTATCAGTATGTACCGTGAGGCCCTTGATTATTACAAGCGGGCCATGCAGATGAATAAGGGGGACAAGGATGCAAAATATAATCACGAGCTGGTCGAAAAGAAGTTAAAGGTCCTTCTGGACCGGGCAAAGAATCAGCAGCAGAACCAGGACAAGAACAAAGATAAGGACCAGGACAAAACAGATACACAGGACGGCAAGCAGTCAGAGGGGAAATCAGACCGGCAAAAAGAAGGGCAGAAACAGCAGGCTGAGCAAAAAAACCAGGGTACTGAAAGCAAGGATACGGGTGCCAAAAAGGACGGCTCTCAATCTGCATCAAAAGATGACGCGAAAGGGACACAGCCTTCCGGCACTGGAAAAGATGATAAAGGGGGCATGTCTCCTGAGGAGGCCAGGATGCTCCTTGACGCGTACGGACAGGAAGGGGCCATAGATAATACGCATGAACAAAGGGGACAAGCCGGGGAAGTAGTAAAGGATTGGTAATATGATGAATTTCAGGAAGAACTATATAACGACTGTTATCAATTATCTGGCATTCGTGTTCGTGCTGATAGCATCTGCTGCGTATGCCAAAGAGATTAATTTCCAGGCCTCCGTGGACACAGAGGTCATATACCTCGGACAGAGCACCCAGCTTCAGCTCCAGTTCCAGGGTTCCACGGATGTCCCGGCCCCGGATATTCCTGCCATAGATGGTTTTCAGGCCCGGTATGCCGGCCCTTCTACCATGATGTCAATAGTCAACGGCCGGATGTCGTCTTCAGTTACTCACATATACAGACTTGTGCCGTTAAAGACGGGGAAATTCAAGATAGGCCCTTTCTCCTTTCAACACGAAGGGGATACATATACATCAAACACCCTTACTGTCGAAGTCCTCGACAGCGCATCGAATGCCGGGGTCCCCGCAGAGCAGCATCAGAAACCTGCAGTGAACCTGGGCGACAGGGTCTTTGTAAAAATGCGTGCGGGGAAAAAAAGCGCGTACATAAATGAAATAATACCGCTGACCATAACACTTTACGTAAACGGAATAGGGGTACGCGATATCCAGTACCCTGAATATAGTCATGAAGGATTTTCCGGCGGCCAGTTTGACAAGCCTGGCCAATACCAGGAAACGGTAAGCGGCTCAGTGTATGACGTTGTGGAGTTCAAAACCAGTTTATTCGCAACTAATGACGGGACTTATCAATTGGGGCCTGCCAGGATCAAGGCGAACATTGTTACCCGGAAGGGGAGAAGCCGCCGTTCTCATATGGATGATTTTTTCGGCAGGGACCCATTTGATGACTTTTTCGGTAGTTATGAGACATCTTCTGTTGAGCTGAAGTCTGAGGCACTGTCTCTTAAGGTCCTGCCCCTGCCGGTGGCCGGAAGGCCCGGTGACTTTAAGGGGGCCCTCGGCAAGTTCGATTTCAACCTTGAAGTGTCCCCTCCTGAAGTAAAGGCCGGAGATCCTGTAACTTTAAAAATGATTATTTCCGGGAATGGTAACTTTGATTCAGTAACCAGTCCCGTACTGAAGCAGCATGAGGGATTTAAGTCTTATGAACCACAGGCTAAACAGGAGGGAAACAGGAAGATATTTGAACAGGTGCTGATACCGATGACAGATACCATAAAGGAAATCCCCGCCGTTTCCTTCAGCTTTTTTAACACGGACAGGGGAGAATATCAGACCATTATAAGAGGGGGGGGGCCGCTGAGAGTTCTTAAATCTGACAGGACAGAAGAGGTAACCATACTCGATGCCCCGGAAAACTCTGCAAGGACGGTTGTAAGGGAGAAATTCGGCCGAGATATTATCTATATAAAGGAATCCCCCGGGGCATTGACCGGACAAGGCAGGTACCTTTATAAGAATCCTCTTTTCTTACTTCTCCAGATAGTCCCTGTGCTTGCGCTTGTTGGCGTGTGGATGATGCACAGACGCAAGGAGCGACTGAGCACGGATATCGGTTACGCCCGGCGCCTCTCAGCCCCGCGTAAGGCCAGGAACGGCATTCATGAAGCAGAGGATTTCCTTGCAAAGAACAGGTCGGGTGAGTTTTATGACGCGGTCTTCAAGACCATCAGGGATTATATCGGCAACCGTTTTCACGTTCCCTCAGGGGGCATGACCGCTGATTCAGCAGGCGACCTACTGAAAGATAAAGGGCTGGCCCAGGATATGTTATCGAGACTGATACATATTTTCAGGGAATGCGATATGGCAAGATACGCCCCTTCTGAGCTCGGCAGGGACAAAATGCAGGGGACTCTTACGGAATTAAAAGAGATCATCGACTATCTTGAAAGGCATAAGGGATGAAGAACAGGCACCTGATTGTCTCATATCTCATTATTTTTAGTGCGCTCATGTGTGCGCAGGCGGCTTTTGCACAGCATGAAAAGGTTTTTTACAAGGGGAACACATTGTATGAAGAAGGTTTGTATGATCCTGCAATAAAAGAATATTCGCAATTGCTTGCACAGGGACTTGAAAGCGGCAACCTGTACTTCAACCTTGGAAACAGCTATTTCAAAAAAGGCGAGCTGGGGAAAGCAATATTGTATTACGAGCGGGCGAAGAGACTTATCCCGAGAGACGGCGATTTAAAGTCAAACTATAAATTTGCCTCTTCGAAAATAGCATACAATGTTTCTGAAGAATCATCATGGCTGCATGGAGCGTTAGACAGATTCAATATGTTTACCGTTAATGAGCTCACGATAATCCTTTCCTGTATATTCACATCCATTTGCGTGTTACTGATTACGGGCATTTTCATACATGCAATAAAACGATATGCGTATATCGTCCTGCCCGTATTAATAATTATCTTTATGACTCTCGCTGTTTCTCTCTACAACAGGGTATCAGCGCTGGACAGGGAAGGGGTAATAATATCCTCACATGCCGAGGCAAAATACGAACCTGTGGACAATGCCACGACACATTTCACGCTCTACGAGGGCATGAAGGTATCTGTCCTTGAAGTAAAAAAGGAGTGGGTGAAACTCAGACGTCCGGATGGGAAGATCGGCTGGATCAGGGCGCAGGAGATGGAGAAGATATAACGCTGGGTTATTTTGGAATCGTGAAAATAAAATTAGGATGATCATCCCAGGTGTTCTCGTACCACATGTTTCCGCCATGCTTTTGAATCAGATTCCGGCAGATCGCAAGCCCCAGCCCCGTACTATCGCTGCTCTCGAATTTTTCAAAGATGCTGGCCCGCCGTTCTTCCGGGACAGGCGGACCGCTGTTGTACACATTTAACTGGTAATGGTCCCCCTTGTCTTCGAAGCCGAATGCGATCTGCCCTGAGGCTGCGTACTTAATCGCGTTGCGGATAAGATTCCTGAACACAATTCTGATCCATTTTGCGTTTGCCTTTATCACGATCTTATTGCCGGGAATGGCCCCAAGACGGTTATCTATTCTGATCTTGCTTTTTTCTATTTCCGACAGGAATTCCTCAAGGATAGGATCAATGATATCCTGCCGGAGGTCCAGAAATTCCTTATCCGGTGTCTTTACGTTCATCAGGGAAGATTTGCAGAGATATTCGCCCATCAATTTTTCAAGGCGGCTCATTCTGGCGGAAATATCCAGGAGAGTGACTTTGACGCTTTCGTCAATCAAGCCGAACGTCCCCCGGATCAGAAGCTTTATCATGCTTCCAATCGAAATCAGCGGACCCCGCATATCATGTGTCGCTATACTGAGCATATCAAGGACATGTTTTTCTCTTTCGGCGCGTTCAGTGATTTCTCTGCACACACCGATGATGCCCGCGGTCTCTTCTGAGCCGTTCTTCCATGGAGCCTTGGTAACAGAAATCCACATCTCCGATCCCCTGGGACATGTCCTTTTCTCTATTTTATCTATCACGGCTATCCCTGTTTCAATAATTTTTTTATCCTCAAGAAACAGTTCATCGGCCTGTTCCCTTGGCAGGAAGTCAAAATCGGATTTGCCTATTATGTCAGACACCGTGCTGTTTAACTGCGTGGCAAGTGAATTACTAACGGCAATATATTTGCCACCTAAGTCCTTGAAATATATAAAATCAGGTGTGCAGCGCAGGAGAGCCTGTATTATTTCATTCCCATCAATAGTTTTTTCCATCAATGCCCCGTTGAGGTTCCTTGTTCAGTGCTGTCTTTCCATAAACAGAGTTCTCACAGTATTACTCGGATTTTTTTTATAAATCATTAAGTTTAGGAAGATAGCGCACCCGGCTATTTACTGGCAATAAGCTTGATACACGTCCTGAAATAACGAATACTCGACAGGAGCATCGCGCCCCCAAAACCTATATATATTATTGCGAGATACTGCCTGGGCAGGGCTGAATGTCTGAGCGTCGTCCCCATGGCGATCATGATTACGATAATTACATAACTCTTCCACGGCTGAAACCCGAATATGCATACTTTATCTTCCTTTGCAATAATGCGCGCGATGTTCCGGTTCACAAGTTTAAGAAATCCAAAGTGATGAATCATGAGGGCAAGCATTATCCCGGCAGATCCGCACCAGATTCTCGGCCCCGCAGCTGACTGCAATAGCCATCCCACGGCAAGATTGCAGAGCATGATGCCCACACCGCTCCACATGAGTCCGGAAAGGGCAATAAGAATCCGTTTGTCAACGGCAGGGTCGAATTTTTTGAGTTTCTCATGCATGATATTGTTCGCATTAGATTATCATAATTACATATGAAAATCTTATCAGCAAAGATGAAGGATGAAGAATGGAGAATGAAAAAACGCCGCTCCTGTCTATATGTGGCGGCCCGGGAATCCAATATTCATATAAATACCTTAAACAGAAGAAAGGTTACCGCAATGCCCAGCAGCGCACCAAGAATAACCTCAATCGGCCTGTGTGCACCGACAGAGACCCTGCTTTGGGCAATAAGGACCGCCATGATGAAGACAAGCAAAGATGGCACGAAGCTCCCGCTCGTCATGGTCACAGACATCCATATGGAAAAAGCCACTGCAGCATGACCGCTCGGCATGCCCCCCCTGAGGGGTTCTCCTCTTCCAAAGAACGCCTTTGTGATTACCACCAGAATAAGCACTGCCAGCAAGGCAACGACAGCCACGTCCGCTCCTGTATGTTTTGCGACTGAAAGGCCGCTGTGAAAGTACTTCTTGACCGGCTCAACAAGGATAATATATCCGATCAGTACGGCCCCCAGAGCGGTTATGAGCACAGCCCCTGCAGCAGTGTCTTTAATGATTTTCGCCCGCTGGTCATATTCCTTGAACAGGATGTCGGTGATTATCTCAACCGCGGTATTAAGCATCTCAACAGAAATCACTAAAACGGCCAGGGTTATTAAGACAACAAATTGAGTGCCGCTGACCCCCAGCACAAAGCTGACAATTAACAAAAGCATTGCCGCGTACAGGTGATAACGCATATGCCGCTGGGTCCTGGCGGCATGTATTATCCCCTCGATCGCGTGATTAGCGCTTGCGATCCATTTTCTTAACGGCATCCATTATCTCCTGTTCTGTTTTTCTCATGCTGCGGGCCCCGTATGCCGACTTCTCGTGGTCATACCCCAAGAGATGCAGGGTGCCGTGAATCAGCAGGCGATAAATCTCATCATAAAATCCTGTCCCGAAGGTCCTGGCCTGTGATTCCGCCCTCGGGACATTAATAACGATATCGCCGAGTATATTATTGTCCATCGCCTTCTGTAAAGGGATCTGGGCTTCAAAAGAAAGCACGTCCGTGCTTTTCCTGCTGCCGCGGTATGCCGTATTCAACTGCATCATCTTTTTCTCTCCCACAAATAAGATGCTCAATTCAGTCCCGCTACGCGCGGACCGGTCTGAAAGGGAAAGGATATGAAGAGCGGCTCTTGTTATTTTTGATTTATCTAGGGGTCGATGCCTTTGCCGGTTTCTTATCAATATCTTCATTGTTTAAGTCAAAGCCCGGATACTTGATCCGCTTGTGGTACATGCTGGTCAGGAGATACACGAAATGGGTTTTAATCTCCCTCAGGTCCTTAAGTGTCAATTCGCAGTTATCAAACTGCCCGTCGATGATACAGTGATTGATTATCCTGTCAACAAGAAGAGAAACACGCGCCGGCGAAGTGTCCGTGAGCACCCGGGAGGCAGCCTCGACCGCGTCAGCCATGAGTACCAGCGCTGCAACGCGGGTCTGGGGCTTGGGACCCGGGTATCTGAAGTCCTCTTCCCTGAGAAGAGTTGTATTATCCTGCTGTTCCTTTGCCTTCTGGTAAAAGAAGGTCTGGATAGAGGTGCCGTGATGCTGCTGGATAATGTCTATTATCATCGGGGGAAGATTATGTTTTTTTGCGAGTTCAACACCTTCTTTCACATGGGACAATAAAATCAGGCTGCTCATCCGGGGGGCCAGGTTATCATGTTTGCTCAAAGAGGCGATCTGATTTTCTATAAAGTACTCCGGCATCTTAATTTTCCCTATGTCATGGTAATACGCACTTACCCTTGCCAGCAGGGGATTGACACCCACGGCTTCGGCAGCGGCCTCGGCCAGATTCCCGACGATGATACTGTGATGGTATGTGCCGGGGGCTTCAACCAGCAGCTCACGCATCAGAGGCTGATTAAGATCAAGGAGCTCGAGGAGGCTGATATTGGTAGTCAATTTAAACACGTATTCAAAAAGAGGAAGCAGGGCGGAAACCATCGCGACAACGATAATACCGTTTAAAAAAGCTGAACTTGTGGTTACAAGCGGTGCAATTGATAATATCTCCCCCCTGGAAAGGGTTATGATCAGGGATGTAAATACACAGACCAGGCTCACGGCAAGACCGGCCCGCCAGATTGAAGAGCGTTTTCTGCAACTGATGACGCCGAATGCGCCTGTAAGGCCCGCTGCGAATACAAAGATCGAATAAAACGGGCTGCTGAGCCATAACCCCGCGATAAGGCTTGTTAATACGGTAAACACAATTGCGGTGTGTATGTCTATCAGAAGGGCAATCAGCATCGGGCCTGTAGCCAGGGGCACCGCATACGCAACAAGGACAGGATCGACTGTTCCCATCCAGATGGTGAATCCCTCCACGATAAAAAAGAACATACGCCCGATAAGCAGGTTGCCTGTCAATAGAGTTCCTATCAGGACAAGCATCTTGTAGTTTTTCTTTATATCCGGTTTATAACGGACAAAGTCCTTGTACATAATTACCAGGAGTAAGGCAACGATAAAGTAAATGCCGGTTACCAATGCGAGGGAAAGGTCTTTGCCCCCTACCACCGCCACATCAAGCAATGCAGTGAACAATATGAGCAGGCCATACTTTATCAGGTTTTCCTTGGTGAGATTGAAAGGTATTTTCTTTTTGTCTTTTTGTTTGGGATTCGTCATGGCTTATTTATTACGGCCTTTTTCGAATTTTTCATAAGCTTTGATTATCGCCTGTACGAGTTTATGCCGGACCACGTCTTTCTCAGAAAAATATACAAAGCACAGGTCGTGAATTCCCTTGAGAATTCGCTCTGCTTCTATCAGGCCGGACACCTTTTCCGCGGGGAGATCAATCTGGGTAATATCTCCGGTAATCACGGTCTTTGAGTTAAAGCCCAATCTTGTAAGGTACATCTTCATCTGTTCAGACGTCGTGTTCTGGGCCTCATCAAGTATGACAAAAGAATCATTCAGGGTCCTGCCTCTCATAAAGGCAAGCGGCGCTATTTCTATTACCCCTTTATCGATGAGCCGGTAGGCCTTTTCCGCCTCCATCATATCAAAGAGGGCGTCATAAAGAGGCCTCAGATAGGGATTTACCTTCTCGTACAGATCTCCCGGCAAAAAACCGAGCCTTTCCCCGGCTTCGACTGCAGGCCTCGCAAGAATGATCCTGCTGACCTGCTTCGTAAGCAGTGCATTTATCGCCATTGCCATTGCAAGATATGTTTTGCCCGTACCCGCGGGGCCTATGCCGATAACCATATCGTACTTTTTTATGGCGTCAATATATTCTTTTTGAGCCTCTGATCTGGGGACGATAAATTTCTTCTTTGAGGAGACGGGGATATTGCTCAGGAAATATTCCTTGAGAGAAGCAGATGCATGATGTTCCATCNNAGAACGAACCTTATGTCTTCAGGGTTGATTGCATAGCCATTGGAATTTATTGAGTATAGTTCCTTAATAAACCGTTCGGCTTTATTGACGGCCTTTTCTTCACCCTGAAGAAATACTTTACTGCCCCGGATTGAGGCTTCAATGCCAAGGGCCTCTTCCATGACCTTAAGGGTTGTATCAAGCCTTCCATATATTGATGAAAGGTCTTTCTCTTCTCCTAAATCCAGCTCGAGCTTGACCGTTGGCATTTTCGTTTATTGCAAAACCATATGAGAACTTGCGGTAATAAAATATTTATTCCGCTGTTATGTCTAAATATAATGCAACAGTATTAATAAAGCAAGTTTCATTTCAGCGCTCTTGTAAATATGGTTTACCCCCCATTTTTTGCTTCAAAGAGAAACTGCCCCGTCAAAGAAGGAGCATTGCATCCCCGTACGAATAAAACCTGTAGCCTTCATGCTGCGCGATGCGGTATGCCCTTTTCAGGAGGGCAAGGCCGGAGAATGCAGAGGCAAGCATCATGGGTGTTGACCCCGGCAAATGAAAATTAGTAACGAGGGCATCTACCATCCGAAATCTGTATCCGGGATAAATGAATATCGAACTCTTTCCGTTTCCGGCCTCTATCCTGCCTGAGGGACTGACAGAGGCAGATGTCTCAAGTGCCCTTGTCACGGTTGTCCCCACCGCTATGATTCTCCTGCCTTCTGCCTTAGCGTCATTAACCGCAGAAGCGGCTGTCACGGAAATCTCATAGCTCTCGGTCTCCATTTGATGGTCCCTGATATCTTCGGATGTGACAGGTTTAAAGGTGCCGTACCCTACGTGAAGCGTAATCGTCTGCACATTGATTCCCTTCTCCCTTAAGGAAGTTATGAGCCTGTCTGTGAAGTGTAGTCCGGCAGTAGGGGCTGCAACCGCACCGTCTTTTTTTGCATATACGGTCTGATATTGTTCTGAGTCCGCTTTCACCGCGCCTCTCTTTATGTATCCCGGAAGAGGCATCACCCCTATATCAATTAGAAAACCTTTAATATCAGGCACTTCCCCCTCATGCAGACCGGAAGCAATTTCAAAATCCACTCTTGCACGGGTGCCGTTTAACCGCAACACCCGCGCAGTAATACCATGTGCCAGCATGACCTTCCCTTCATGCACTCCCTTCACCAGGGCTTCCCAGGAATTGCCCGAAAGCTCCTTAAGCAGTGTAATCTCGGCTTTGCCTCCGGAAGGTTTCACCCCGAGGAGACGCACGGGGACGACTTTTGTATCATTGAGAACAAGCACATCCCCGGGGCAGAGATAGTCGCCAATGTCTCTGAAAAGCCGGTGGTCGGCCTTTTCCGTTTTTCTGTCCATAACATACAGCCTTGAGGTGTCCCGATCTTTCAGGGGATGCTGGGCTATCTGATTTTCCGGTATGGAGTAGTCGAAATCTGAGAGTTTCATAATGTTTCCTGCAGGATTCAAGGATTCGGAGCATCAACGGGTAATGTGGATGGGGCTCATGTTATTCGAGGCGTTTGCATACGTCGCAATTATTCATTCCCGATGTCTTTATCCGGAACCCTGTGCCCTTCTGGATTCCTGCTGAACAGACTCCGAAGATGACGCGTATGTATGCACACGTACGGACCACTAATGACAACATTCCCCATGCTTACATTTTAAGGAGTTCTCTTCAAAGCCATATCCTGATAGGATAATTCCCCGCTATGTTTCAGGATGGTCCCGGGATAAAAGTGCGCGAGAATTTCACGGTAATTTTTCCCCTGTCTTGCCATCTCAAGGGCTCCCCATTGACTCAGTCCCACCCCGTGGCCGAATCCCTTGCCGGTGAAAATAATATCATTGCCTGTCCTTTCCAGTGAGAACTGTGTGCTTGGGAGCTCCTTGTACCCCATCAGTCTCCGGAGTTCTGTGGCCTCAATTTCCATAATCGAATCGCCTGATTTGTCCTGCCCGGTGATGAGTAACATCTTGACCCGCCCGGTGGAGGTATAAGAGGCGATGCTGATTTCCTTAATATTTCCCATTCCCAGGGCATCTGAAATTTCTTTTAATGAAAAACTTCTCTGCCAGTTATCGTACGGTGCGTTCCTGCCATAGCAGTCGACAGAGTTCAGGTATGGATAACTTTCTTTCCATACTTCTTCAGGGTACTCGGTTTTGCCTCCACAGGTTGAATGAAAAAAGGACTTAATAGGCAGATTGTGATACGTCAATATTTCCCCGACGGTTGCCTTTACCGCATCAGTAATCAGCGGGTCTTCATTTTTACCCTTATACAGCTGGTGAAGGATGCTGGATGTGATATGAAAACTGTTGCCGGAATTAAAGTTTTTGTAAAAAGTCGCATAGGTCCTTGATATCACAGCCTGTGCCTTTAGTGCCTCGGTCTCCCATTCCCTGCCGATCTCTGCCGCGACTACCCCTTCGATGTATTCCTCAAACGGCAAATTATTAATAACATAAAGTCCGTTTTTGTCCTTTAGGACGTCAAGGGAGCCATAGTAAAAATGTCCGTTGATAAATAATTCACCGGTCAGGCTGTCGATCTTTGGCGCTTCCGGGGAGGGTAATGGATCATTCGGACTTTCATGCATCAACACTTTGATGGTGTCTTCCGCAAACACAGGTCTTAAAAGAACAAAAAGCAGGGCAAGTACGGTCACGGCTATGTGCTTCATATGAAAATATCCTCTTTTCCCGGAGGGAGGGTCTTCTTTTCCCCCTACCCGGGCTTCCCGCATTTGCCAGGATATCAGTCTGCCACCATCAAAGGTCATTTGCGACCCAGCAAATAAAAAATAATGGTTAATATGATACTGAGAATTATACTTGTCACAATCGGGAAATAAAAAGTAACATTCTTTCTCTGAATATATATGTCGCCGGGAAGCTTGCCTAAAAAGGGAATGCCGCTGTTTCTGAACAAGAGCAGCAAACCTCCCAGTACGGCTAATATTATACCAAAAACAATTAATAGTTTTGCTATGTGCGGTAACGGGTCAGTCATATCCCCCTTTGTGCCTTTGTCCTTTCATTCCTTTCCTCTCTGCTAAATATACACCCGCAGTATTTCTGCCTGTAGAGTCCCATTTCTTTTGAAAGCGCCATGGCCTCCCTGAAATGAGGCCTGTAATCTCTTAGGTGGAACTTAATATTGTATTTATCAGCCAGTGCTTTTCCCACAGACGCTATCTGTTCATAATCCTGATACGGGCTGATCAACAATGTAGTTGAGAAGGCATCAAAGCCCTCTTGTTGAGCATGTGCTGCAGTCTTCTCAAGCCGGAGCTGGTAACAGCCCCTGCACCTTTCAGGATAAGGGGGAACATGCGAGCCGCTCAACCATTTTGAGCCGGTATTATCAGTCAACATATCATATGACATATTAAACAGCCGGAAATATTCTTCAGGCGAATATGGTTGTTCATAACGCACAGAAAACTTCCATGCACCTGCCAGTCTTTTTAATGAATCGAGCCTTACCTCATACTCTTCATAAGGATGAATATTCGGATTAAACCAGAAACCGGCAATATCATGTTTCTCTGACCGTAATATTCTGACAGGGTAAATGGAGCAATTACCGCAGCACATGTGAAGGAGGATGTTCATAGCCTGAAGGGACTGAGTTTTGGATTTTCCCCTTTGTGCCTTTGCGGCGTTGTTCCTCTGTGCCCTTTAATACAATCCATCTGTTTTCTTGATCCCGAAATACTCATACGCAATACTTGTAGCTACCCGGCCTCTCGGGGTTCTGTCAATAAAACCCTGCTGCAACAGATAAGGTTCATATACATCTTCGATGGTGTCTTTTTCTTCACGGATTGACGATGCAAGGGTTTCGAGTCCCACCGGTCCGCCACCGTATTTTTCAATTATGGTGAGCAGGAGTTTTCTGTCCATGTCATCAAAGCCCCTGCGGTCAACATCCATGGCCTTCAGGGCCTCTTTTGTTATGTTTATTTCAATAACCCCGTCGCTCTTTACCTGTGCAAAATCCCTCGTGCGCCGCAGAAGCCTGTTTGCGATACGCGGCGTGCCCCTTGACCGTGAGGCAATCTCAGAGGCTGCTTCTTTTCTGATATCGGACGTCAATATCCTCGCCGAACGAAGCAGTATCCTTTCCAGGTCCTCGGGGTTGTAAAAATCCAGCCGGTTGATTATCCCGAAACGGTCTCTTAAAGGAGAAGTCAGCAGGCCTGTCCTTGTGGTAGCGCCGATGAGAGTGAAATGAGGCAAGTTAAGTTTCAACGATCTCGCGCTGGGCCCCTGTCCGATAATGATGTCGAGCTGAAAGTCCTCCATCGCGGGGTAAAGAATCTCTTCCGCTATCCTCGGCATCCTGTGTATTTCATCAATAAAGAGGATGTCCTTGTCTCCGAGATTAGTGAGTATGGCCGCCAGGTCCCCCGGCCGTTCAAGCACAGGGCCGGACGTTACTTTAATATCTGATCCGAGCTCGGAGGCAATTATATGCGCGAGTGTTGTTTTCCCTAGTCCCGGGGGACCGCAGAACAGCACGTGATCCAGTGCCTCGTTTCTTTGTTTTGCGGCCTGTATGTAGATTTTAAGATTTTCCTTAATCTTGGCCTGTCCGACAAACTCTTCAAAGGAACGGGGCCTTACACTCTGCTCAAAATTTACATCCTCGGTAACTGCCTCTGGGGTTATGCTTCTTTCAGGCATTTCTTTCATGGAGTTATCGTTATGACAGCATTACGTTATCAACATACGGCACCCTGACGGGTGATGCAACATTAAGGTTATTTATCAGTAAGATATTTTAATGCTTCCTTTATTATATCTTCAATAGCGACTATCCCTCCTCGTACGGCATTATCCACCGCCTTATCAGCGGAAGGCTTCTTATATCCCAAATTGACGAGGGCTGATACCGCATCCTCTGCGAGAGAGCGCTCCTTTGCACCATATGCTTCGTCTGATTCCAGAGACGGCAGTTTCCCTTTCAGTTCGAGAATCAGCCTTAAGGCTGTTTTTTTGCCCAGCCCGGGAATAGTCGAGAGCAACGCAACATCCTCACTGTTCACTGCTTCAATAAACCTTTGAGCGGGCATTCCGGAAAGGATCGCAAGCCCGAGTTTCGGACCTATGCCGCTGATACCCAGAAGGGTTGTGAATACTTTCCGTTCTTCTTCTGAGAGAAATCCGAATAACTGCAGGGCGTCTTCCCTCACATGAGTGTAGGTATGAAGGAACACCTTTTCACCAGGGCCGGGGATATCGACGAGATTGCAGAGAGGAATACTCACACGGTATCCGACGCCGCCTACTTCTATAATGAGTCCTTCCGGTTTTTTACTCTGCACTATGCCTTTCAGGGATGCTATCAAGGTTACGCCTCCATTGAATTCCTGAAATAGAATACCAGATGGCAGAGACTTATTGCCAAATTCCTCAGCGTCTTCCCAATTGTTTTCNNATAACCAGGATCGCTCATCACGTTGTTCACTTCCTGATATGATATCGCCTTTTCAGTCTCATGGCATGAAAAAGCCGGGAAGTTTGGAAGATCTAACGTGAGAACGTGTCGAAGCGATACGCAGAACAAGGGGTCCACGTTTTTTCCCTGGACCCCTTGTTATTTTTTGCGGCACGTCACACGGCATGTCTGTCCTGCCATATATGAAACAGAATCAACCCAAAATATTATCCGGCACCTTTTTCTCCACAATCACGGGCTTGACCGTCTTGTCGACGAGCGCCTTTGAGCCGCCTACCTTCAGTTCATGGAAAAGCAGCTCAAACTTATCTGAAAGCTCTTTCATGATAGGTCCTTTCACATCAGCCGGGAGGTCCCACCATTTCTGCTTTATCAGGCCGAACCCTTTCTTCCGTGTGCTGTATATGAACTGCTCTTCGGTCTGGCTCTCCTTTTTCTCTTTACCAAAATTTTCTCTGATATGTTTATAGACAAAGTCTCTAAAGTCGGCCGGGAGTGCAGGGCTGTCATACATGATATTCTGAAAACCCGTTGCAAGATGGACTTCAGATGTAGTGGTTTCCGGGAATTTGTGAAATGCATTATCCGGCAGGGTTGAGGCCCCGTGTTGAACAGCCCCTGACAGCCCATATTCCTTTCTCGCTACCTCTGAGATTTTTTTCAGGGTGTTGAAATCAATTTTGACCTGAGCCAATGAACCGTCAGGAAGGACGACGCCTCCATGGGAAGTTCCGGTCTGAACGCTTAACTTGCTTACCCCCTTGCCTGCCTTCATCGTTTCCTTAAAGCCGTCAAGGTATGCCCGGAGTTCTTCAGGTGTGCTGTTTTTACCGCCGATTTCTCCTATCTCTCCGCCTATTGAAACCGTGATCCCCTTGGGCTCTATCTCCCTGATATATGCCGAGAGCATTGCCGCAGCTTCAAAGTTAGGTCTCTGCTCTTCTTTCATGTCCTTTTTATCAAGATCACACAGGGTGGATGTATCAAGGTCGATATTATAGAATTCGGCATCAATCGCTTCTTTAATGAGCCCCTTTACATAGTCTGTTTCGGGTTTCGGGTCGGCCATATAATACTTTCTGACAAGCTGAAAGTGATCGCCCTGAATGAATACGGGCCCGGTGAAGCCCTCCTTTACCGCAGCCGCCAGTATAGCCGCGGAATACTCGATAGGCCTCTGTTTTGTATAGCCGATCTCGGAGCGGGCAATTTCAAATATCAGTGCTCCGACATTTTTTTCTATGGCCTTTTTGAAAATGACTTTTGCCGTGTCATACGTCAACCCCCTGATATTAATGGCAGGGACAGTAAAGCCGGGATAATTCTTTCCCATCTCCTCATAAAGGGACTGGATAGATGCCGGGGCTGCCCCCATCTGCTTGGCTATCTCGATAACGAGTCTCTGGAGACCCTTCCTTTTTTCCTCATCAGGATTAAAAACTGCCTCATATATGAGGTCGTCCATTAACTCCCTCACCGCGCTTCCCTTGTTGACCTTCACCCTGCCGTTACTGATACTGATATAATCTTTGAGTTTTGCCAATACATCTCCCATGTTTCCTCCTCAATATTAAATATTAACGATGTAGGTATAGCCAATTAAAAAAATATTTTACCTGATTTTTTTTATTAATTCCTTATCGCGCAATGACTTTTTCAGATATTGCGCCATTTTTATAATAAATCTCAGCATCCATTCCCTCAATATCCTGACCCGCAATAAATTCCTCTGTCATCTTCCAGGCGATATCATCACTGTACTGCTGGGGGGGGTGTTTCATAAAAAAGGCCGAGGGAGAATACAGGACTCCTCCTTTGCCCCTGTTCAGGGCAAGCTTGCAGCATCTGATTGCATCGATTGCCACCCCTGCAGAATTGGGAGAGTCTTCTACGGAAAGCCGCAATTCCAGGTTCATCGGGACATCGCCAAAGAGTCTTCCCTCAATACGGATAAAGCAGATTTTATTGTCCTTCTGCCAGGGGACATAATCGCTGGGACCGATGTGGATGTTTTCCGCATCGAGCCTTGTGTCAAGGATTGATTGTACTGCTTCGGTCTTGGATTCTTTTTTTGACACAAGTCTGCTCCTGTTAAGCATATTAAGAAAATCCGTATTACCCCCTGTGTTTAACTGATACGTCCTCTCTATTTTTACCCCTCTCTTTTTGAACAAATCGGCGAGCGTCCTGTGAGTTATGGTTGCGCCGAGCTGGGCTTTTATATCGTCACCGATAACCGGGAGGTTTTTCTCTTTAAACTTTTTCGCCCAGCGAGGGTCACTTGCAATAAAGACCGGCATGTTATTTATGAATCCTATGCCTGCCTCAAGTGCGCATTCCGCATAGAATCGTACAGCCTTCTCAGATCCGACGGGAAGGTAATTCAGCAGCATTTCAGCCCCTGATGCAATCAGTTCACTGACTATTTCCTCCTTTACAGCCTCCTTTTCGTCGCTTAAGATAAATGTATCCTTGTTTTCGTACTCTTTCATATGAGGGGAAACGCCGTCAAGAATTTTCCCCATCCTGACCCTGACCCCGGTTGCAGGCAACGTACCACAAAAGACCGTTGTGCAGTTAGGGAGGGCAAATATGGCGTCATGTACATCCTTCCCAACCTTTCTCTTGTCAATATCAAATGCCGCCACTACCTTAATGTCATAAGGACGGTACCCTCCTATCTCCCAATGCATTAAACCCGCGGCATCCGTGAGGCTCTTTCCCTTGTAGTATTCAATACCCTGGAGCAATGAGCTTGCACAATTACCGAGCCCTGCAACTGCAATTCTGATTTTCTCCATACATGTTCCCTCCTGGCATGGCCTTTATAACTAATGGAACTATTGAATATATTTAGATAAAAACATCATATCAAAAACATGCGGCGCAAGCAACTGAAAAATACGCTCCGTGTGGGAAAAATAAGTACCCCGCTTCTGTTTGTTTAAATTCAGGTCTTTTTTCATCCAGGAGGAGGAAACCCCTTATTGTTTCCTCCTTCTGTACACAACAGGGTATTACTCAGAGCAGTATGAGAATTAATATTGTGTATACAACCTGGTTTAAGGTAAAATAGAGTAATTCCCGGATAATAACTCCTGAGATCAATCTTTTTATTTATGGCCTATAACCCTGAATTAGAAGAAGCGCTGCACGATAGCTGCGAACAATACCGTCAGCTTATTGATAATTCCCCTATAGCTATCGGCGCTGAATTCGAGAATACCATCGTGTTCTTAAACAGCATGGGGGCAAGGCTTATCGGCGTGCCTGATCCGGCACATCTTGCCGGTAAAAGTTTTATTGATTTTGTACAGTCGGATTTTCAAGAGCCGGTTACACAATATTTTCAGCAGATTCGTGAAGGAAGTACTGACGCATCTCCTCTTGAAATAAAAATACATCGGGGAGATGGCACATTACTTGATGTAGAGATCTCAGCAACTCATTTCACATATCAAAATAATTCCGCGGTGCAATTTACGTTATATGTGATAAGTAAACGCAAAAAGATGGAAGCGTTGATTTATCAGTCAAAGCAGGATTGGGAAGAAACTTTTCATACAATCACGGACATGATTACCGTCCACGATAAGGATTTTAATATAATTTATGCGAATAAGGCGGCACAGGAAACACTGAACCTGCCCCCTATAGACGGTACTGCTGTCTATAAGTGTTTTATGTATTATCATGGGAAAGACTGCCCGCCTCATGGATGTCCAAGCTGTAATTGTCTCAATACAGGGGTCCCTTCAAACTTTGAAATATACGAGCCTCATTTAAACATGTTCATTGAGATCAGGTCGATGCCCCGGTTCGACAAGAATAATCAGTTAGTGGGATTAATTCATATTGCCAGGGACGTTTCCCAGCGCAAAAGGGCAGAAGAAGCAATACGAAAAGTCAAGGACGAACTCGAATTACGGGTAGAAGAGCGCACGTCCACGCTCAGAATGATAAATGAGCAGTTAAAAGATGAAATAGCAGAGCGCAAAATGGCAGTTGAGGCCCTCCAAAAGAGCGAAGGCAAGTTCCGAAATCTGTCACAGGAATTTGATGCGCTTCTCAATGCCATTCCTGACAGTTTGATCCTCCTGTCCCCTGATTTGAAAATAATGTGGGCAAACAAGGCTGCCGCTGCTGCAATTAATAAGGATGATTCCGAACTCACCGGGCAGTATTGCTACAGTTCGTGCAGGAACTTAATTTCGCCTTGTGATAACTGTCCGACCCTGCGGAGCTTTCTCTCCGGAAAGGAGGAGGCTGCTGAAATATCACTGTCTCAGGTTACGATCTGGGACATAAGGGCGTTTCCAATCAAAGATGAGGCCGGTAACGTCAAAAGTGTCATAGAGCTGGGAAGAGATATAACAGAAAAGGTAAATCTGGAGGCCGGCGCTACACGCACCCGACACCTGGCCTCTCTCGGTGAGCTCGCAGCAGGGGTTGCGCATGAGATAAACAACCCTATAAATAATATCATCAATTACGGGCAGATATTAATCGACGAATTCCAGACGGAAAATAGGGATGATGAAATCGCCCGAAGGATTATTAGAGACGGTGACCGGATTGCTACCATTGTCAAAAGCCTCCTCTCATTTGCGCGCATCAGAAAAGAAGAGAAGTGTTTAATGCCCCTTCATGAAATCTTTTCGGATACCCTGTCTTTAACATCAGCACAAATCAGAAAAGACGGCATTCACCTGACAGTCGATATCCCTTCAAAACCTATTAAAATTCCTGTTCATCCCCAACAGATACAGCAGGTCTTTTTGAATCTTATCAGTAATTCGCGGTTTGCGTTGAATCAAAAATACCCCGGTACCCATGAAAACAAAATTCTTGAAATTACATGTGACGAAATAAGCATTCATGGACAACGATACGTGCGGATTGTTTTTCTGGACAACGGGACAGGGATCAACGCCAATATAATCGATAAAGTAGTGAATCCTTTTTTCTCAACTAAACCCAATAGAATGGGAACCGGTTTAGGATTAAGTATAAGCCATGGTATTATAAGTGAACATGGCGGGAAGCTCCTGATAAACAGTGTGGAAGGTGATTTCACCATCATAACTATTAATCTTCCGATAAACGGGAATGGCGAAGAATGAATGCAAAAATCCTGATCATTGATGATGAAGAAGGCATACGCTTTACCTTCAATAAATTTCTTTCCTCCGAGAACTACGAGGTAGCCACTGCGAAAGATTTTGATGAAGCAGTAGCTCATATCTCAAAAAATAATTTTGATGTGGTATTTGCCGATATCATCTTAAAAGGCAAGACAGGCATGGATGTCCTGAGGGAAATCAAAAAAAGAAAAATAAACTGCCCGGTGATCATGATTACCGGTTACCCCAATATCGATACTGCATCAGAGGCCGTCCGCCTGGGAGCCTTTGATTACATCCCCAAACCAATACAGAAAGACGCCCTCTTTCATGCGATCGATGTAGCCCTGCAGCATAAGGCCGTCATTGATGAAAGGGAGAAATACCGCTCAAATCTTGAAGCCATTTTCAGGAGCGTCAAGGACGCGATCATCACTGTTGACAAGGATATGGTGGTACTGGAAATAAATGAAGCGGCCAGAAATATATGCGGCTTTACCCGTGATTCTATAGGGAAGGCATTCAGCTCTCTGAACGACCACTGCAGAGGCAAATGCTTTGAAGCTCTGGTGGAAACGGTCGATACAAAAAAGCCTGCTGAATTCAGTCACATTGAATGCCAGTTAAAAAACCGGAGGGAGCAGGTTGTTGCCCTGGCTACCTCTCCCTTGTTGAACAGTCAGGGGGTATTTTCCGGCGCGGTTATGGTTGTCAAGGATGAAACCCGCCTGACCGACCTGGAAAGGGAACTGAACGAACGTCAGCAATTCCACAGGATTGTCGGGAAGAGTGAGAAAATGCAGGGGATCTATTCCCTCATCGAGTTGCTGTCCGACGTAGAAACCACGGTACTGATCACAGGGGAAAGCGGTACCGGAAAGGAGCTGGTTGCAGAGGCCCTGCATTACAAGGGTAGCCGGGGCCGGAACTCAATGGTCAAGGTGAACTGTTCAGCCCTGTCTGAGAATCTGCTTGAAAGTGAATTATTCGGACATGTCAGGGGTTCTTTTACCGGCGCCATTAAAGACAAAATAGGACGCTTCCAGATAGCAGACGGCGGGACCATCTTTTTAGACGAGATCGCAGACATATCCCCTAAGATCCAGATAGAGTTGCTCAGGGTCCTGGAAGAAAAAGAATTTGAACGTGTAGGAGACTCTACGACAATCAAGGTAGACGTCCGGGTGGTGGCAGCCTCCAATCAGGATCTCTCCGAAAAGGTAAAGGCCGGTGAATTCAGGGAAGATCTCTACTATCGTCTTAATGTGATGCGGATAATCCTGCCCCCTCTGAGAGACCGTCGTGATGATATCCCGCTCCTTGTAAATTACTTCATAAAGAAATTCAACAATAAATTTAATAAACACATAGCATCGGTCTCTACAGATGTGGAAAGGATATTTATGGAATATCCTTGGCCCGGTAATATCAGGGAATTAGAGCATGCCTTAGAGCATGCCTTTATACTTTGCAGGCAGTCAGCTATTACTATTGACCACCTCCCCCCCGAACTGCAGTCATTTGAAGTTGCCGAATCCACCCTTACCGGCAACGGGGATATTGACGATCCGCAGATAATAATCGATGCCCTTGAGAAATCTGCATGGAACAAAACAAAAGCGGCTTCGCTCCTGGGGATTAGCCGACGCTCTATCTACAGGAAAATTAAAGAGTACCGCATAACTCAAACCGGAACGTAGAATTCGTCAGAATATCCTGGTGCCTTTGAGCACAACTCCCTTTCTTTTTTCTCCCGCCTATTGCCCGCAACCACCCAAATTGAGGTTGTGGCAGGAGCAAGAAGGTATCCCATAATAATCAGCAAATGATTCAGTCATATGTGAGATTCACTGATCAGAATAGTCATTTCATATAAGGTCTCCCGGCACATACCGGTCAAGTATTTCGAACACGCCATCTGAAAGAAAAAATCAAAAGTACCAGTTGTTCAGGCCAATAAAAAACACATGTTCCCCGACTGCGACATGGCACATAGTTGTGACAGTATGTCTCTGTGCAATTCNNCTGCCTGAAGTTTTCAGGTCTTTCTGGCATATAACTTGCTTTTATCGTGTTATAAACAATTAGGAAGAGGAGATTCATGCTAGTATTAACAACTACTACGAACAAGAGATTATGTCCACACCTTAAAGAACCTTTTGATGAATGTTATTGTGTAAAGATGAGTAGTCAGGATATTGAGCGAGCAGTCTATTTATGCAGTAAGTACTATGAAACGTGCGATATTTACAAAAATGGCAATGGGCATGATAAATCTAACGGAAATGGCAATAAACACAAGGCCATCTCATGTTGACACGATAACTGTCAACGCCTCGTCTACTCATTCAGAATTCCCGTCCCTTCATTAGCAGCAGAAGCACGAGAAGGGGTTAAATTTGCTTCCATCTCCAGTAGGCTTTCCTTGAGAAGCTTACGGGCTTTCGCATCACGCACCCTTCTTTCAACAGATCCAAAAATAACTGCGATAGCCCTCTTCCCATTTTTTGTGGCCGTTGCAGCAATAGAAAAGCCGGCTGCCCTGAAATATCCAGTTTTAAGTCCGTCACAGCCCTCAAAATTACTTACCAGATGATTATGATTTCTCATAATAAACGGCTGGGCCCCCGTGCGGAAAAGACGTTTTTTGGTTGAAGTATACTGCAGGGCAATGGGATGCTTCAACACCTCCCGGCAAAGCTTTGTTATATCACGCGGGGTAGAAATATCCGGCATATTCCCTTTTTCCGGAGGAAGGCCATGCACGGAATAAAAGGCAGTATCATTCATGCCGAGTTCCTGCGCGCGTGTGTTCATGCGCTTAATAAATTCATCCTTACTGCCTGCATGATGAAGCGCGAGCGCTACTGCCGCATCATTCGCCGACTGGACCATGAGTGCATACAAAAGATCATCTACGGTATACACTTCATGTTCTTTCAAGTAAACCTGAGACCCGCCGATTTTTGCGACATCGGCTGAAATAGTGATTTTATCCTGAAGGGTTATTTCCTTTGCTTCGAGTGCTTCAAGCACAATAAGAAAGTTCATCAGCTTTACGACGCTTGCCGGGTACCCCTTGGTGTCTGCATTGTCCTCAAAAAGCACTTTATTGGTAGCAGCATCTATCACGATGGCACCTAAATATGGATTCCTTGTTAATGGTTGCAGTGCCTGCCTGGATACCTTTGACTTCCGGCGTGGCGAGGCTTCTCTTGCCTGCTGTTTTTTATGCGGATGATTCTTATTTGTTTTTGCAGCAAATGGGGAAGGTCCCGTGCAGATAAATGAAATAATTATTAGAGAAATTAAAAAAGAGATAAAAATTTTTTTCATAGGCATTACCTTTCTTCTCTCATACAAATTGAGTGAAGTATAGAAAACGTGTTTTTATTTGTCAAGGCATGGTTCCCCGCTCAGATGATATATGTGAAATTGTTATAATAGTTCACGTTCGTATTACGACACGTATCAGACAGGAGACATGTGATGACTGAAATTGGAAAAATCGGGAAACCCGAGGTTGCGATCTACAAGAATAAAAAGAAGATATATTTCGTGAGAAATATCTATCTGCCCCAGAATGCCACCGATAAATACAAGAGCATTTTTTCCAGGTACTGGAATGAAGTGGGGGAGCATCTGGCCAAACTCGAAATTGCGGGCAGGATATCAAAGATCTTCTGTGAAAGCATCTACCTTGCAGGTGAAGAAGCGATGAATGTGTTAAGCGCCATGAATGTTCGGCTTGAGCAGATTGTGAAGGAAAAGATCGATGCCGGGGCAGAATTAATTCCCCTGGAGAGTAAAGAGATATTCGAAATATACATCGACTGGTACAACTGCCTCTCAGTGGTTCGGACCCCGAAGGTACATGAGACAATTCATAAGCTCCTGGATGAAACTATCAGTGAACGGTTTCAGCACATCAAAGCCGTACTGGACGAACATGTCGGGGATAAGGAGGCGGCATTGCTCATTATGCGAGATGAAGACCGGAAACACCTTCTCCTGCCCGATGATACGGAACTTTTCTTTGTTGTCCCTCCCGCCTATGATGACCTTCTGCAGTTCATCCGCGACAGCAGGAGCGGAAAGGAATTCTGGAGAAACGTGTAAGTGCTTACCATAGAGCCTCAGAGCTCTTCTATGCCTTTACCATGAATGATGAGAATGATATATGACTGGGTGAGCAGTCTTACTTCCGCTCATACGTCTTTGGCACGTTCGTTCTTAGGCACTTCTGGGCTGAGGCCCTGCGACACTATGGCACGAGAAATCTTCTTTACCCCCTCGTTAAGTGCCTGTACTTGATGCGATGGGGCTGGTCAGCTGCCGCTCCGAGGCGTTTCTTCCTGTCCTCTTCATATTCAGAATAGTTGCCGTCGAACCAGATCACCTGGCTGTCTCCTTCAAATGCGAGCATGTGGGTCGCGATACGGTCAAGAAACCAGCGGTCGTGACTGATGATTACCGCACAGCCCGCAAAGTTTTCCAATGCCTCTTCCAAAGCACGCATGGTGTTGACATCGAGGTCATTTGTAGGTTCATCGAGCAAAAGCACATTGGCCCCCTCCTTGAGCATACGCGCCAGATGGACACGGTTTCTCTCTCCTCCGGAAAGCATTGAGACCTTTTTCTGCTGATCGCTCCCTGAGAAATTGAAGCGCGCCACATAGGCGCGGGAATTGACCTCCTTCTTTCCGAGCGGGACAACATCCAGCCCGTCAGAGATGATCTCCCAGATGGTCTTGTTCGGCTCCAGGTCATCGCGGCTCTGGTCAACGTACGAAAGCTTTACTGTTTCTCCTATCCTGAACCTCCCGGCATCAGCTTTTTCCTGCCCGGTGATCATACGGAATAGTGTGGTCTTCCCTGCCCCGTTCGGCCCGATGATGCCGACGATCCCGCCCGGGGGAAGGGAGAAGGTCATCCCCTCCATAAGAATATTGTCGCCGTATGCCTTGCTCACACTGTCGGCTTCAATCACGACATTGCCAAGACGCGGGCCGGGGGGGATATAGAGTTCCAGTTCCTTTGACCGTTGTTCAATATCCTGAGTAAGGAGTGTCTCATACGAACTGATACGCGCCTTGGACTTTGCGTGGCGCCCCTTTGGCGACATCCTGATCCATTCGAGTTCCCTCTGCAGGGTCTTCTGGCGATCGCTCTCGGCTTTTTCCTCCTGCTGCAGGCGGTTCTTCTTCTGTTCAAGCCATGAGGAGTAATTCCCTTTCCATGGAATCCCGTGCCCCCGGTCCAGTTCGAGTATCCACCCGGCGACATTATCGAGGAAGTAGCGGTCGTGTGTCACCGCAATGATGGTGCCGGGGTAGCTTTTCAGATGGTGCTCCAGCCAGGCCACGGTTTCTGCATCAAGGTGGTTTGTGGGCTCATCCAGGAGCAGGATATCAGGTTTCTGCAGGAGGAGCCTGCAAAGTGCCACCCGGCGTCTTTC
>DKBK01000039.1 GCA_002451135.1 Nitrospiraceae bacterium UBA6902 | reverse complement strand
GAATTTGACTACTGCTGTGTCCACGCAGCCTTTGCCCTGCGTGACGAAGGATATGAATCCGTTATGGTGAACTGCAACCCGGAGACTGTCTCGACCGATTATGACACCTCTGACAAACTCTACTTTGAACCTTTGACAATAGAAGATGTCCTGGCAATTTATGACAAAGAGAAGCCTGAAGGGGTAGTCGTTCAGTTCGGAGGACAGACCCCGCTTAACATTGCATCAGAACTTGCCGCTTCCGGGGTGAGGATCCTCGGCACAAGTCCGGAGACAATTGACCTCGCAGAGGACCGCGACCGTTTCCGGCTGATTATGAAAGACCTCGGTATCCCTCAGCCCAAATCAGGTATGGCGAGCAGTGTTGAAGAGGCCTTTACCATTGCAGGAAAAATCGGTTATCCGCTTATCGTCCGACCGTCGTATGTTCTTGGAGGGCGGGGCATGGAAGTGGTGTATGATAACGATATGCTGAGGGAATATGTGTCTGCGGCAGTCGACATCTCGCCTGAACGGCCGATCCTTATTGAGGAATTTCTGGAAAATGCGATCGAGGCTGAAGCCGATGCAATCGCGGACGGCACTGATGCCTTTGTCCCTGCAGTTATGGAACACATTGAACTTGCCGGCGTCCACTCCGGTGACTCAGCGTGCGTCATCCCGCCGGTCAGCATTCCGCAGAAGCATATTGACACGATCGAGGAGTACACAAGAAAGATAGCGATACGATTCCACGTGGTCGGGCTCATGAACATTCAGTATGCCATTGCCGATGACATCGTATATGTCCTTGAGGCCAATCCACGGGCGAGCCGCACCGTGCCTCTGGTCAGCAAGGTCTGCAATATTCCCATGGCACGGCTTGCCACCCAGATCATGCTTGGCAAAAAACTCAGCGACCTCAAGCTGAAGCGAAAACCCGTTCCCCATTATGGGGTCAAGGAAGCGGTTTTTCCATTCAATATGTTCCCCGAAGTTGACCCGCTTCTCGGGCCCGAGATGCGTTCAACAGGAGAGGTCCTCGGCATGTCTGATAATTCAGGCTGCGCGTTTTATAAGGCACAGGAAGCCACTAAATCGAAATTGCCTCTGGATGGCGCAGTTTTGATTTCTGTGTCCAGGCGCGACAGGGCCGGTGTGGTAGAAGCCGCACGGCTTTTTGCTGATGCCGGATTTACAATAAAGGCCACAGAGGGAACATATCAATACCTCTCTGATAATGGGGTCAATGCTGAAAAAATATTGAAGCTGCACGAGGGCCGTCCAAATTTGATGGACGCGATCAAGAATGGAGAAATACAGCTTGTAGTCAACACCCCGATCGGCAAGCGAAGTGCAATAGACGATTCCTACATTCGAAAGGCAGCGATCAAATTCAGCGTGCCTTACATAACGTCAACCGCGGCCGCAATTGCCGCTGCCCGAGGGATCGCGGCATTTCGTGAGAAAAAAAGCGTTATCAGGAGTCTTCAGGAATTTCATGAAGACATAGGGTGACGGGAGACCGGATTCATTGGTTAAGAATCATGATTAGATGAATTTCCTTTAGCTGATAATTCCAAATTATCAATGATTTTGATTCAGTCNNATCTTGAGTTCCCAAAATAACAAAAATGATGTAAATTACAAGTAATAGCCTTTAACCAATTTGCTTTTCCCCCATGTGAGTTTGTCAATTGAAAAATAGAGATAAAACTAAAGAACAGCTTATAAAGGAATTGGAAGAATTATGGCAGACAAACGAGTTTTTCTCATTACTTTTAGAATCTATGCCAGTAGCTATATATACATGCGAAGTTGGCGGAGATTTTGGAACTGCCTATATAAGTAAAAATATAACTGCCCTTACAGGGTATAACCCCGAAGATTTTACTTCTAACTCTGAATTTTGGTTTGCTCACGTTCATCCCGACGACCAACAAATGGTTAATATAAGTCTTGCTACGCTTTTAGAAACGGGTAATATCAGATATGAATACCAGTGGAGAGTTGCTGATGGCTCATATAAATGGTTTTACGACGTGTCCAAGTTGATGAAAACATCAAGCGGTTACAACTATATAATAGGCACCTTCATTGACGTAACGGAGAGGAAGAAGACCGAACAAGCTTTAAAGATAAACGAGGAGAAATACCGGTTACTTTTTTTAACCGAGCAGGATGCAATTATAATTGTTAATGCTGATACGCGAAGGATTGTTGATGCCAATGATGCTGCTCTGCATTTATACGGATACAGTAAGAAAGAAATTCTTGAATTAACCGGGCCTGACCTGTCGGAGGAGCCCGACAAATCAGTTGCCGCTATTCGCAAAGTCGCTATGTCAACTGATAAACGAATTCATAGTCATACTCGCAATCACAAGAAGAAGGATGGAACCGTCTTCCCTGTCGAAATATCCTCCGGCTTTTTCATGCTGAAGGATAGAAAGTTTATTTCAGCAGTGATTCGAGATATCTCTTCCTTCAAGAGAGAAGAGGAATTACTCAGAGAGAGCGAGGAAAGGTTTCGCGGACTGGTTGAGACGACCAGCGACTGGATATGGGAGGTGGACGAAAATGCCGCTTATACGTATGTGAGCCCAAAAATACGTGATATATTGGGGTATGAGCCTCAAGAAGTTCTTGGCAAGACACCATTTAATCTTATGTCTCCGAAGGAGGCTACGCGTGTCGCTGATATTTTTAATTCTATTGCAGCTTCACAACAGCCTTTTGAAAAACTTGAAAATACAAATCTTCATAAAGACGGGCACCTTGTTGTCCTTGAAACCAGTGGTGTCCCTATTATTAATATAGACGGTAAATTCTGCGGTTATCGAGGTATAGACAGAAACATTACCGATCGTAAGAAGGCTGAGAATAAACTCAGCATGAGAGCAAGAGAACTGAAGGAAAGCAATATAGCACTCAAAGTTTTGCTAAAGCAGCGGGAGAGTGATAAGAGTGAGTTAGAGGAGTATATTTTATCTAATATAAAACATTTAATTATGCCCTACATAGAGAAATTGAAAAAAAACAGGGCCATGTCAGAGGAACTTGCCTATTTGAATATCCTTGAATCAAATCTAAACGAGATTATTTCTCCTTTTGCACTTAAGCTGTCTTCTAATTATTTGGGCATAACCCCCAAAGAGATACAGATAGCGGACCTGACAAGGGATGGAAAACAGGATAAGGAAATAAGTGAACTTTTAAATATATCTATATATACGGTTAATTTTCATAAGAAAAACATAAGGAAAAAGCTTGGTATCTATGGTAAGCGAACAAATTTGAGAACGTACCTCTTGTCGGCAATTAAATAGTAGCATATACCTACTATTAAGCTACTAATCTATACTACTTTTCAAAAATTCAGTATTCCTGTATATTAATTTTAATGGAATGAATGAGGATGCTGACCTTTGGTTTTAAGTTATCCCACCTAACACGAGAGCCCATAATAACTTTAGCCATGTCCCCTCAAAAGGTCAGCATTCTCTTTATGAAAAATATCAATAAAGATAATCAGCGATAAGATGGCACGCCAAACAAAAAAAGAAGTATTGAGCGAATTAATAAAAACTGGAATCAATTCTGCTTCTGACCTCAATTTCTGTTTTATGGAAGACAAGAACTCTTACTCTTTACAAAATATTTCTTTTATTACAGTACCTGCCAGAATAAGTAAGAATGCACTTTATGAAGAAAAAAGAACTTGTAAGAGAATACCTGTTAATGTTGAGATTCGATTTTACTGTTGGAATAATTTCTCCTGGAAAAAGCTCTATTCGGGAACTATAGTTAATCTCTCAAAAAATGGCATGTTTATTCATACAAAAAATATGTGTTTTCCTTGTGACTCGCAACTTGGAATATTTATTCCTTTTAAAGAAAAGGTTATGTATATTCCTACCAATCGTATCAAAATAGTCTGGGGAAAAATGTTATCTGATGATTCTTTTGATGGTATAGGAATTAAGCTTTCACATCAACACCAAGAGTATCTAGAATTTGTAGAAAGTTTCAAATAAATTATTCATATGTTAAACGATTGATGTACTCATTCGTTGATCGTCCATTAAAGGATAATTAAATCAATAGTTAAATTATAAGCACAACAAGGAGCGTGGAGGTAACATGGATTTTTTAGATGATTTTATACTGTCTCTCATCGCAATGACCGCAGTATTGTTTTTAGTTGGTTTTATCTTTAATAAGGTAAGGGGAAAGAGCTGTTGAAACGTCAGAATAAAGCAACGACATTAGTTTAATGTCTACGTGTGGCAACTTCTTTGCTGTGTTTACACAATAAAATAACTCTGAATTGTAATAAAGATATATCCATATGCTTTGTGCATGAATTGATGAGAATACAGAGACTCTTATGCTTTTCGTCATGCCGTTGCAGGACTTTCGCTGTCCTTATAAGCTCGACGTAGTTTTTTTTAATATAAATGTCGGAAAGAGAAATTTATTGCCTGAAGGGGGAACTTTTCTTGGCTTTTAATATTGCTGACAAAATTATAAAAGAAACAACAAAATGCTGTTCAAATTTCAATTGCTTAACTGAGACGGAGAATTCGATATGCGCAGAAGACGTGCCTTTGTGTTCATGCGACTTTATTGATAAAAAAAGCAAATTGCTGTATATCCAACCCAGAAAGTATTTCTATTGCTCTTATATGAAAAGTTATGGAACTGGTTTTGTCTGCACCTGCCCAATCAGGTGCGAAATTTACAAACTCTACAATATATGATCCCTTTCATCTGTTAATGATAACCATTGCTATTATATGGGGTAATTTAATATCCTCAAGTNNTCATGCTGAAGACAACATGATGGTATCGATGACCTTAGGCTTCATCCAGTATGAAATAAGTCGGTACATTCCAGCATTATGAAAGGGGGGGTAATTAAAGATTGCCGATTGAAAGCGTGAGCAGGACAGTATTATTGATTTTATATATTAAGCCGACCAGTTAAGTTTTGAGGTATAAAAAGCCGAATAAATACATGGAGGAAATAGTTGAGAAATAAATTCGATAACTGTCCATACTGCGGGAATACGGTGATTAAAGGTGCCATGAGATGTGTGGGGTGTGGCAAGATTCTGCAAACACCGGAAGAACAAATTGCGATAATCGAGAAACTTCAGTCAAAGCAGAAGTTTAATATGAACAGGCTTCTTAATTATATCGTTACGATTATTTTATTAGGCGTGTTGTATTATTATTTTTCTGAAAGACTTATTCAAATAATAAAAAATATTATTAGGATATAATTTACCTCTACACTGCAGATACGTAGAGTCATCATTAATAATTACACATCTTGAAATTATTCATGCGCAGGGATAGCCTACCGTTTTGAAGTGGACGCGATTTAAGGATTGCCGCTTAAAAGCATGATCGTGAGCGATGTTAGTCGTTTGATCAGTTAATCCATATTGCTGCCTGATACACAGACTCTCACTGATTCACGAATGTTGGTTTTGAAGCAGCGTGTGGAGGTCAAGATTGCGTACTTAGATAATTAGCAGTAAATATCTCCTGAAAAGTAGATTAAAGGTAAAAACAATCAACTTGAATTGCCAAGAATGGTCAAATAATTTATTGGTCTATGCTGATACTATTCAGGAAGTTTTTTTATGATACCCGGAATCACAGTCATTTGTTTTTCCGACAATCGGTTCCCCAGAATTTGTAGTTGTTGCATATAGAATTTCTCAGGGACATGATGATAAGTGATGACACAAAAAATCAGCAATAAAATGAGAAGAGTAGTTCGCTTTATGAGAGGAAGTACGGCATTCTTCCAGCCATATGTTTTAGTATGAAGACGAAATTTGCTTATTGCATATCTAATCCTTATGGGGATGCGCTCTTTTTTTGTAGTATCTATGCTCACTTTTGCTGCATCAAAAATGGTGAATACCCACATCATAAGGACTAAGGGTGAGAGAATGATACTGATTGAGAAGATCCATTCAATGATATATCGTGATTGAGACGCTTCCAGTTTCGGCCATAATAAGAATATTATGGGGATAGAAGGTAATGTGGCAAGACTGGTAAACGCGAATAACTGAAAAAAAAGTGCCTTTTTTGTCTGACCGTTTAGTAATTGTCCCCAACCTGGCATGAGAAGAGAACAAACCGGAGGCAGCAATGTCATATTGATTCCTTTAGGAGATCTTTTGTTAATCTTTATACTTTTAAAATATGCCTGCCATGCATTGAACTGCCAGACAACGAGTCCTGAGAGATAGAAAAAGCCAAAAATAAGAAGTGTTCCAGAACAATCGATCTGAATTGATTCAAAGAAGGATTTAATAGATTCCCAATACGTGAAAAAGATCCTGATTAGTAAATAGAAATTTATCATAAAGAGAAGAAAGAAGATGCCTAATTTCCATTGTCTATTGTAAAATTGTCCCCATCCCCAGATAATAATTGATAGACTATAAGCTAAATAAGGATTTCTCTGGTTGGTGCTTTGCTGTTCATAAGTAGGGATAATTCTTTGATTTATCTTGGCTACAGAAACTTGCTTTTCCGAATTATCCTTGATGACCCAGACTTTTTGACTCATCTTACTTACCTATTAAGCCTATTACACATTCCCCTAAGGCTTTTAACGCACTTAATCTGCTGTGGTTCATTGTACTTAGCACATGAACCCATTGCAATTATCATTATATAATAAGCAGTTATGGTCACATAATCCGTGATGAAAGTCACAATAATTAAATATTTTCTCTACCTCAATGCATTTCTCACGACTTGAAGTTTGATTATATTTTGGTGAAACTCACAAGGAGAGAATTGTTGGCCGAATTATTTCAGGTTTTTTTTGAATTCTTAAAATGAAACAGAATCAGTCTGGATTCTGAAGATACCCCCCCTATTAATGAATTTGATTTTGTCTGATCTTATTGCTTTTCATTAATGTGTGTTAAACTTACAAACAGGGAGAGGTTATTCATCAATTCTCTATTGTTAACAGGTTTGACTCGGTAAGCAGATTATCTTGTAGTTTCCCGCAATAAACTATAACCTTCTTCCCGCGCATATGATATATATCATGGTTCTGTAATATTCTTTGAGCCAATATTTAAATAGATCAATTTATATGGGTACAATAGAGCAAGCAAATTTCGGAGGTGAGAGCAAATGTTTATAGCTGTAGTGAATTGGGACAAGTGCACGGGATGTGGGGATTGCGTAGACGCCTGCCCGGTGAAGTGTTTTGAGATGTCAGACGGCAAGAGCTTGGCTCAGCGGGCGGTCTATTGCATCGACTGCGGCAACTGCCCGGAGGTCTGTCCCGCTGACGCCATAGGGATTGCCGTCGGCTGGGGCGGCTTAGCGACCCGCCGATAGCACTAACGAATCGGTACGGGAACTACGTGCTGCCCTAACTAGGTGGACAAAATCCAATCAATCCAAAATGAGGTCATGATTTATGAAAGCTAAAGATATAGAGAAGAAATTTGATGAAGGTGAAGATATCACTAAGTACCTTGAGATTTCAAAGGCAGGAAGACCGGAGCAGGAGCAGAAGCGTGTAAATGTGGATTTCCCTCTCTGGATGATACAGAAGCTGGATAGAGAGGCAAAAAGATTAGGCGTGCCTCGCCAGTCAATCATTAAGATATGGGTAGCTGATCGCCTCGAAAAAGCATCATAAAGAAATTCTCACAAACGGATGTATGCGAATGTGTACCAGCGGTGACGATTTTAGCTTAATACATTTTATGGTTTACAAATTGTCCTTTTGCTCTTAAGTGCACGACATGGTACGCATCGATGATCCTGGTCGTGAGAAACGATAAAGTAAGACCTAACATTAACATTTAACGCTATGACGTTATGATGTTAAGAGGAAGTTTAAATATGAGCACTAAAACAAAACGAGCAACAATTTATCTTGATTCTGAACTGCGTAAGGCATCTATTCTCATAATGNNTAGAAAAAGGGCTGGCAAAGGAAGAACGTAAATCAACTAAGTAACTTATGTCTCAATTTACCGAGGAAAATATTGATAGGATTTCCCCTCTGGAGGAATGGCAACACCGGTTGCTTCCGGACTCCCAGTTTTTTTATCAATCGAAGGATCTGCTCATCCCGGCCCCGTTTCGTAGCCTGCCTAAGAACCTTTAATGCATTCTTTCTCTTGCCTGCCAGGATATAGACCTTGGCAAGATTCAGGTAGAGAACCAGATTCCCCGACTGTTCATTCACTGCCCCTATGCCGAGTTCAATAGCCTCGCGGTAGCTCTTGTGTTCCCTGGCGAGACAATAAGCGAGGTAGGAATTCAAAAGGGGGTTTTTCCCCTTGCGGGAAGCTTCCTCGAGGTACATGAGCGCCCCGAGGGTGTTGCCGCTGTTGCACTCTTTAATCCCCCGGGACACCAGTTCGGAAAACTCTTCACTGACCATAACGCGCACAATTCTATGGAAAACGTGTACCCTTTCCTTAAATTGATAAGAAAGTATTTTATTTAATTTTAACAGAAAAACGAGAGAGTAGCCATTTTATTATATGTATCGACTTTTCTTAAAATTCCAGGGGCAGACACGTAACCGCTGCGTTATATATTTCTGTCCTTAATCATTAATGGTTTAAGCGATCAGGATAAGCGAGAAGCAGTGGTATTGAGATGTTCGTTCCGCTCGTCTTCAGGACTTTAGTATCATCCGGTTCGTTGATGACCGCGTTTCTCCTATAGAGGTAACGCGGATCGCAGCTTGATCGCGAATCGGACACTTGTTTTCGCAAATCCCGCACCCGATACAGAGATTCGGATCTACAAAAGGGCGCTTCAGTATTTTTGTCGATCCGTCACGAAGCTCCACATCAACGGTTTGGAACCAAATCGCCTTTGGCGATGTGGGGCAGACCTCTTCGCAGACTATGCAGTCAATATTCATCGCCCAGGGCAGGCACCTTCCGCGGTCGTAAAAGGCAGTGCCGATCTTGAGAGGCTTCTGTCCGGCGCCCTTTCCCAGTTTTATATCAAGGGTCAGAGGCTTGATAGCTCCAGTAGGGCACACACGACTGCAGAGCACACAATTGTATTCGCAATAGCCGACACTATTGATCAGAACCGGGCTCCAGATTCCCTCGAATCCGGCCTCCAGCAACGCTGGCTGGATCGCGTTAGTCGGACAGACCTTCATACATTCCCCGCACTTGATGCACCTTCTGAGAAAGTCCTCTTCGGAGAGAGAACCAGGAGGCCTGATTACGCGATACTGAGGTGAAGTTTTGGAGGTAATTGTGCTTCGCATCATGGGAAAGAGAACCACCCCCGCGAGGGCGCTCTCGATTAACCTGCGTCGGTTTACGTCGAGAGGCATCTGGGCAGAACTCGAGGGTTTTGACAGACCGTAATGGATCGCGCCCTCAGGGCAGTCTTCGATGCAATTCATGCAAAGGTGACATTCGGTAACCCGCAGGGTCGTGTGGGGATCGCATCCGCCGTGACAGTGGGTGAGGCATTTTTTGCAGTCGGTGCAAAGGTCGACGTCGCGCCATATTTTAAAAAGAGGTCGGAAAGACAGCAGTCCGAGAAGGGCACCCAGGGGACAGACTACACGGCACCAGAATCGCGGCAGAAACCTGTTTGCAAAGATCACTGCAAGAAATATAAGTCCCAGCAATGTCCCGCTNNTCCCGCCATTAAAAAGGGGCTGCCTCAGATAGAGCCAACCATGGTTGTGATTAATCGCCGGAAATACTGAGATGGTGAAGGCCCTCGTGATAAATGAAATTGGATCGAGCAATCCAATCTGAAGCGAACCAAAAGCAGCAAGGGCGAGGAATAGAGCAAGGAAATAGTACTTGAGGCGGTAGAGGATACGGTAGGAGTTCAGCGCAACAGTATCTGCTGCCCTCAGTCTAGTGAAGATGCTTCCTGAAATCTGGTTGATAATTCCCATCGGACACACCCACGAACAGAAGAAACGCCCGAAAAAGAGTGTCCCAATCATGATAAAAAGCGAAAGAGCGAGTCCCTTATATACTGTCCAACTGGTCAGAAAAGAGGCAATAGCAACAAGGGGGTCAAGCTCCAGAAAGAGGGATGTCTCGTAGCCCTTTATGAGTCTGAAACTCGTCAGCCAAAGAAGAATGATGAAAAGCATCATGAAAAAGACGGCGTAAATTCTTCTGATATTTTGGAGGGTCAGGATCTTTAGGATCATACGTTCATTTCGGCTATATTGAGCGATTTCCAATCGGAAATTCCCATGCCTCTCTTTTCCGCCATTAAGATAAAGGGAATGTCCTCAACCTTCAGATCAAGGAACCTCAGGCCATAAGACTCAATTGCCACCATATCCACCCCGGCGATGACCGTGTTCTCTATGGATACGTCCGAGAGGTTGCCGCCGGTCGGACCGTTTCTCTTGAGTACCCTTGTGGCATCCATGACAGTGAGTGTCGGTCTGATAGCGCAGGCGAGGTCAGCGATCGAGGTATTGATGTCCTGATGCAGGCGGTTCCTCTGTCCACCGAGAGAGCCGTAAAGGTTTTTCATCGCCATTGTGCACTTGCTAAGGGAGTGGTGTTTCACGACAGGCAAATTAATGAGCTTGTCAGCCTGGTGATAGAATACGCTTACAGGCCACACCTTGAGGGCTTCACCCTTGAGATCGGTGAGGACAAAGTCGGTTTCGGTAGTCACTCGGATCTTTCCCCCTGCCCTCTTTACCGCATCCTCGATCCCGGAACGGGCAAAACATCTGTAGGGATCGTTCACCGGAACATCTGTTACCCAGACCTCTGCCGCCCGCGCCTCCAGGCAGAGATTGACAACCGCGGCAACCACCGCGGGATTGGTGTTGGCTGCCTGCTCCGGCTGTCTGTCCCAGGCCACATTAGGCTTCAGCAGGACTTTATCTCCAGGGCTCACAAACCGGCTTATCCCACCGATCTTTTCGATCGCGGTCCGGACCATCTTCTCGGCGTCGCGGCCGTGAACCACCGCAAGCTCAGGATAGACTTTTTTCTCTTCGATGCGGAAGTCCTTGAAGGTGAATATCCTCCTGTCGCTCCTGCGGACCGGTTCTTTACTATAAAAGACATAACCCCATACGCCGGCAGTTCCTGCGAGGCCACATGTAACGGCGGTTTTTAGGAGAAACTGTCTCCTGCTAATGTCCGGTTCCTTTTTGTTATTCTTAGATGGCATAGGAGTATCTATGAGGATTCCCCCCCCTGCTTCTCTATAAAATATTTCAGTATTTCTTTGTCATCTGTCCCGAACACACCAAAAATTGCATCGCGGGACCTGATGAGAAACCAGTTGCCCTCATATTTGTCTATAACCCTGTACACGTCTCTTCCGCTGCTTTCGATGATGTGGTACTGCATACCAGATTTTCCAAAGTAGTCAAGAAAGGAGGACATGAGTGATCGTATTTCAAGATCACTGCCTGACATAAGTGCCACCTTTATCCTTCCCTTGCCTGTGGAGTATTCGCGCTCCATGACATTATGGAGGAAATCGAGTCCTCGATAGCCTTCTTTTACAAACCTCGTGCTCTCAACCTTACCGAGATCAGGGAACTTCGAAAAGACTTGGAAGGAATCCTGTCCTGTGGAAAGGGTATCAGCGAATCCCTTCGCAAATTTGATTACCGGTGTTTTCGGGCTAAAGACCGATATCTTGACGTAATACCTGCCCTTAATGAAGTTTACGCCGCCTGAAGTTTTGTATCCCATCGTTCCCACAGGGACCAGAGGAGGATTTTCTCCAGACTCATCCGCCAGGACCCCAAAGGCCTGTATGCTTTTACCCATGTCATAGACCTCAACCTGGATCTCCGCCTGTGTAACCGTTGAACCCGAGGGAATATACTCAGTCACCGTAAGGCCCTGAAATCCGGCACTGATAAAATATTCGGCATGGCCGTCTACGTGTTCATAAAGATTTTCCTTTGTGTAACGATAGGCCTCGCTCATTCTCTGGAANNACACATCCAGAGCAGGCTGACGCGTTATTTTTCAACAAGGCATAGGATTCCATCGCCCTTTTTTCCATGCCGTAGTCCATGAAATACATCCGGTATCTCATGACCGAGGCGATCTCCACTCCAAGAGGACATGTGATCTCACACTCTCCACAGCCTGTTCTGCAGTATTCACCGCTATACAAACTGGCATAACGGTCAAGGACAGCCTGATCAGTAGCAGTGAATTTTGCCCCCGATGCCTTGAGGTAGAGCTCGATATCAGAAGCTGTCTTCATGGTGATGATTAGGCCGCTCATCTCCGGATGCCTGAGCACCCACTTGAATGCAGCATGGGAGAACTCCTCTCCTTTTCCTTCTATATTCATATCTTTTGCACCGGCAAGGGTTTTCATGGCGATCACGCCTACCTCCATTTTTTTGGCTTCCTTTATGACATCGGGCAGCTTTGGAAACTTCATGAAGTTAAAGGACGGCTGGATCACATCGAAGCGGCCTGACTTGACCGCAATCATCAGGAGTTCCTCCATATTGTTTGGACCGTGAGAGGAGGTGCCCAGAAAGCGAATCTTTCCCGCCTTTTTCAGATCAGACGCAGCCTCGAACATCTCGTCATCCAGGAGCCTTTTTTTCTCGGCCTCAAGGTCTTTGTTCATTTCACCTATGGCATGAACAAAACAGAAATCGAGGTAATCGGTCTTCATCCTCGATAGGCTTCCCTCGACCGATGCTATGTAATCTTTCTTCTTAGCACCCAGAGGGAGATGCCCAGGATAGGGCTGGAGGTTACAGAATTTTGAAGTAATGATTATCTTGTCTCTCCGGATCTTGCCCATGGCTTCGCCGATCGTCTTTTCAGATTGGCCGTAATCCGGCGCGGTGTCAAAATAGTTGATGCCGCTGTCCACCGCCCTGAGGACCATCGAGGCGGCCGAAAGTCTTCCGGCGCCGAAGGAAATATCGCTCATCTTCAGTCCGGTCTTTCCGATTGCGCGATAACTTTTGACAGTGGGTGTTTCGGACACTGTTTCCGCATGAAGCGGAGGAACTGCAGCAGCGGCTGCAGTGAAAGCTGCCGCCTTGAGAAAATCGCGTCGTCTCATTATAAGACCTCCTCATCTGGCGTGATAGATAATAGTACGCCGTAAAATTATTAATAGGGAGTTGGTTATTATAATAATACTACATCGGTGTAAATTTTCAATATGACAAAATATCATCATGATTGCTTTATAGGGGTTAACGCCAATTTTCATTTCATTCATAATTATTCAAATGCAGGTATTCTTCTCCGCATTCTGACTCACGAGAAATCA
>DKBK01000077.1 GCA_002451135.1 Nitrospiraceae bacterium UBA6902 | reverse complement strand
GTGCGCGTCTCGACGCTGCCGTTCTACGATGAGCGTTGGTTTGAGGAACTCTATGCCATCGTCAGTGTTGAGGACGTGTTCCCGCGGGATAAAGTGATGATGGGCATGCTGGCCTCACTCGGTATCCAGAAGGGTAAACCATACAATCCAGACGATAATGCCAAAAAGGCCATGCGTCAGGCCGTAGTCGATGCCTATTTCTATATGCAGCAGCGCACGCTTCATCCAGAAGATCCATCAAGGATCTGGTGGCAAGGCAAGCACTGGTACGACGTTCTCTTCCATGATGAGAATAGCGAATTTGCCTATGATTATCCTGACCGGATCGATCTTGACAATCGTGCGGATCGTTACTACCCGGGAACCTACTATCCGAAGAAACTCACCGAGAAACCGGCGGTCCAGTATTTATATGCACTGGCCGACAAGAACGGGGTCGAACTCCAGGGCGGCAAGACCTACGCGTTTATCATGCCCGCCAAGGTGCCGGTCGGACAGTTCTGGTCATTAGTTATCTACGATCTGGAGACGTATGCATTTATCTACAACCCGCTCGAACGCGCCGGATTGTCATCCTTCGATCTTCCGAACATGAAAAAGAACAGCGATGGCGGTGTGACTCTTTATTTCGGACCTAAGCCGCCAAAGGGTTTGGAGAGCAACTGGATCCCCACTGAGGGTAAACGGCCGCTACCGGTAGTGCGCTTCTACGGGCCAACAGATGAATATCGTGATAAATCATGGGAAATGCCAGACGTTGAGCTACTGAATTAATGCGTAAAGCAGCTAACAATCACATGCACTCGGACAGCAAAAAGCGCCGCTCGTTCTTTCGCTCCGCTTTTTGTTGCCGGTGATGTGAACCGTTATCTCTTTCAATTCTTAATCATCAATTTGCTTTCTCTGGCTTATCATTGATAAGTTGGTGTTATGAGTAAAACTGGGCCAACTGCTGCATTATTGACTTATGCGAATTGTCAATGCGCGAGGATCCTGATACGAACCGATAATTGATAGGGCAATTCAACAAACTATCTTTTAGAGAACCGGGGCTCCTTTTTTATACTAAAGGGGTACCCCCCTCTCCAATATAGTTCAGGGTCACTTTTGTGGAAATCTCTCATTGTTTTTAACCCCTACCTCCCGTGTGTGTGCCAGGAATTGTATTTGAATATATAACCGACCTTGGCCGATTCTGTGCGGACGGGGGCACCCCCACCTTCAACAACATCCGACACTACCAAATAACGCGCAAGAAAAACAGGGGCCCGGATAACCCAAGCCCCTTTCACTTTTCAGATAGAAATTCTTCTACCAAACTTCTACCAAAACATCTAAAAACAGCCTCGAAAATGATAGAAATGAAATTTACACTTTTCGGATAACGCTTTGATTTATTATGGTTTTCTCCAGGTTATTACAGACTGCTCTATGCCATTGAGGCAACTCATAACCCGAAGGTCACAGGTTCAAATCCTGTCCCCGCTACCAATTAAAATCAAGGACTTACGGTTCTCCGTGGGTCCTTTTTTTTTGTTTTCGACGGGATTTTCTGACGGATTTCTCACGGATTCAAAACAAGTGTTCAATATATCAGCATGTTAACAGTTAAGTCAGTATCATGAACAGGTGTCCATATTGGTCCTCTGTTTTATGTTTCGTCATAATACTGTGGGGTAACTTCCTGCTTAATTAATGAACAAGTTGTTCAATAACTGCACTTGTTATCCGAATCCGATGTTATCAACATCGAAACCTTGAAACTTGATTATCTGTCGCGCCTGTTTTCCTAACTCTGTGGTTGTACCAGGAATTCATCTTATTTTATAAGGAGATGAAAATAATTCGGGACGAAAAGATGGGGCATTCCCCGTCTTTTACCCTATCCCATTTCATTGATGTTTATTTTGGCACAGTAATTGCGATGCATAGTTAGTCTTTTATTGTTTTATTCTTTAATAACTCATTTTTTTATCTGAGAGATTTTGAACGCATCAATATTCTTTTTATTTCTCATTTTCAGTGTTATTGACTCCCCTGCTCCGGCATCTGCCAGAGACATGCCTTCTTTGGCAGACAGCGAAAAGACTTACCAACAGTACTGCGCACCGTGCCACGGTGACAGAGGGGACGGCAATGGGTTTAACGCAAAAAATCTGGATCCACGGCCCGCAAATCACACAGACGCGGTTTTTATGTCCAAGAGATCTGACAGGGAACTCTTTGACGCAATCAGCGGAGGCGGGAGGGCCGTTGGCAAGGCTGCGATTATGCCGCCATGGGGAAATACTCTCAACACATCTCAGATTAAATATCTCGTTCGGTATTTAAGAAAATTGTGCGGATGCGATTCGGAGCAATAATTATTTTATCTCTTTATTGCATTATTGGGCAGATGCGCATTTCAGGTTTCGGCCTGTGTTAATCATATAAAGTTCCAAACCAAAAGGAGGGGCACATGGAAGAGAAAAAGCTTCAGGATGAAGAAGAAGTAACTCGGCGAAGTCTTCTCAGGACTGCCTGCATTGCAGGAGCCGGCGCAGCAGTGCTTATCAGCGGATTGAAGGGGAGGGCAAACGCATCAGGCGGCACGTATCCCCAGGTCAGGATCTCAAACGTGAAGGACGTGAAACCCGGCAATGCGGTGAAGTTTGATTATCCGCTTGTCGGGAGGAAAAACATCCTTGTGAATCTTGGATGCAGCGTTGAAGGCGGTGTCGGCCAGGATAGCGGCATTGTTGCCTACAGTATGTTCTGCACCCATCTTGGATGCGGCGTTGATATTGACAAGGATAGCGGGATGCTGATCTGTGAGTGCCACCAGTCCGTGTATGATCCCAAGCAGAGCGGAAAGGTGGTCGAAGGCCCTGCCCCGAACAGTCTGCCAATGGTTGCATTGGAGGTAGATAAAAACGGGGACATCTATGCAGTTGGCGTTGCGGGACTTATTTATGGACTCAGAAACAATCTCTTGGACGGGGAGGAGGTAAGGTAAATGAACGATGAAAAGAAATTTTCCAGAAGGGATGTATTGAAGGTTTCAGCTGCGGGAGCTGCCGGGGCGTGTGTAATAAACGGGGTCCCTGCTTTTGCAGCCAGTAAGTTTTCCGATGCAAGGGCAGCCGAGTTTGTAGAGCTCCCCCCGGCAAACGCCGAGACCTATGATACCGCCTGCCGTTACTGCCATGTCATGTGCGGATACAAGGTCCATATCTGGCCAAAGGGCACAGGGCGGAAGCCGGAAAGTGAGAAGTTTTTTCCTGTTGAAAAAATGAGGGGTGACTGGCCCAACCTCGTTTTTACGATTGAGGCCAAAAAGAACGGCAGGGACGTACATATTATGATTGTGCCGGACAATAAGGACATAGCGAGCGGGTCGAATTATTCTGTCCGCGGGGCCTTTAATGCGCAGAGTTTATATTCAGAAAAACTCCCGACCCGAATCCGTCTCAAAAGACCGATGATCCGCAAAGGCGGTAAAACCGGAGTGCTGACTGAGGTTTCATGGGAGGAGGCGATTGAATTCACCGCATCTAATCTTCAGAAAATTATTGCTGCGCATGGACCCGATGCAGTCGGCGCGGTGTACGGCGACTGGGGGTATCTCCAGAACACCCACGCATTCTTAAAGTGGCTCTTCACGGGAATTAAATCCAGCACCCTCGCAGGCAACGGATATCTCTTCTGGGGCGATGAAAGCTGGGGACTTGCCGATGTGGTCGGGGGCGGGACAAGGTCCTTTACCGTGGAAGATTTCACGAATACAAAATGTATCTTCTGTGCGGGCAAAAACCTGAAGGACACGGGGTCATCCTGGTACTACAACGCGCTGACGAAAGGCGGCATGAACAAGGGCGACATCAAACTGATCTTTGTTGATCCGAGAAGAACCCAGATGGCCGACGATGCCGTAAAAAGCGGCGGGCTGTTTCTCCAGATCAATCCTGGCACTGATGCAATATTAGGCGCATCCGTAATGCATGTGCTCGTTAAAAACGGTCTTTACGACAACGACTTTGTGCAGAAGCACACGACTGGTTTCGCTACCCTTAAAGAAACGGTGTCGAATAGCAGATTCGCACCTGAGAATGCCGAGAAGATTACCGGCATACCCGCTGCAAAGATCAAGGCGGCGGCAGAGATGCTCGGAAAATACAAAGGGCAGACAATGGTGCTCTTTGAAAAAGGCATCATGCATCAGGTCACCGGATATGAAAATGAAGTTTCATACAGCGCAATGGGAATCATATTGGGCAACGCGGGAAAACCGGGTGCCTGCACGTCGAGGGCGGGCGGGCACCCGAGGGGGACCTGGGCTGATCCGCCGGCGCCAAACGGAGACAGCGCGATGAGGAGCATTTGCGACAAGATAGACAAGGGAGAGGTAAAGGCCCTCTGGTCATATATAAGCAATATCTACATCCAGCTTCCGAATCTGAGCAAATACAAACCGCAGATCGACAAGATGTTCCTGGTCGTGAATGAGATTTACCCGACAGACACTACGGCGGCCGCAGATGTGGTCTTCCCGGCTGCCACATGGGGAGAATGGAACTGCATCCAGGCAAGCGAGGACCGCAGGATCCATATTCAGCAGGGATTTATGGATCCACCTGGAGAGGCAAAGCCAGACTGGTGGATTGTTGCGAAACTTGCCAAGCGCATGGGACTGAGCGGCTTTGACTGGCAAAACGAGCAGGAGATTTATGAGGAATGCAGCGCCAACACCAAGGGTGATTTCACCAGCGACATATCCGAGATTTCATGGAAAGACCTCATGAAGGCAGGTACAAACGGCATCCAATTCCCGTTCAAAAACGGTAAGAGCGTATCCCGCCTGTACTCAACTGAAACCGAGCAGGTAATGGGCAGACGCTTCAAGCACAAGGACGGCAAGGCGCACCTTGCCCCTGTAAAGGCCCTGGCTGATTTTGATCCCTACAACCATCCGCTCAGGGACAAGATCAACAGCGAGTATCCGATATGGATGATCATGCACCGGGCAAATGAGATCTGGAATACGGGGTATAACGTCTACAATAATGGCATGAATGTGCCCCTAACCCCGGATATTTATGAAAGGGTGTCAGAACAGACCGTGAGCATCAATCCCAAAGATGCCAGGACAATGGGAGTCAAGAGCGGCGACCGGGTCACGATCAACTCAAGAAACGGCAGCATCAAGGCCATAGCCAAAGTCAGCGAGTTAACTACTCCCGGCGTTGCTGACGTCATCTCTCTTTATCCGAAGACTGAATCCACTCCCAATATGGTTACGAGCGAAAAAGCGGATCCGAAGCTGGCAGAGTGGGACAGGATGGTCCCGGTGAATATTAGCAAAGTATAAAAAGGGGCACAGGCTCTGAGGCACAAAGGCACAAAGTAGAGGCAGTGATACTTTGTGCCTTTGCCCCTTTGTTGCCTCGTGCCTTTACTACTGTACCGCATTATGACCGAACAATCACTCAATGGCAATGTCAACCGCCGGCGCTTTCTGAAATTACTCGGCTGGGGGTCTTTTTTTGCGACTATCGGAATTTCATTCACTGGAATGGTCAGATTTTTGTTCCCCAATGTCCTTTTTGAAAAACCGTCGTCTTTCAAGCTCGGATCCCCTTCTGATTTTACGACAGATAAATTCCCCGGGAGTCAGGGGAGATATCAGGTGTATGAGAACTGGAAAGCGGAGCATTCTATCTGGGTGGTAAAGGAGAAAAACCGGATTTACGCAGTGTATGCCAAGTGCACTCATTTAGGCTGCATCCCCAACTATTTTGCGGACGAGAGGGTATTCAAATGCCCGTGCCACGGCAGCCAGTTTCATTGTGACGGCGTTAACTTCGCAGGTCCTGCTCCAAGGCCGCTCGACAGATGCAGAATCTTTGTCGGCAGTGATGGCGGGATATTTGTTGATAAGAGCAGGATATATATGTTTCAAGAATTTGATAACCCGGGAGCGTACGTCGAGGTATAAAGGGATCAGGGGTCAGTATCACTAAATGAGAAAAAACATTTTAAGGGAAATAACCGGTTCTCAATTTGTTAGATCCATCTTCCGTCACGATTACGAAGACACTGCAAAGAACCGGGTCCTTCAGATAAAGTCCAATATATTTCTTCACGTTCATCCTGCGCAGATCCCGGTACACGCGAAAAAAATACGCTTCACCTGGTGCATGGGGGGAATGACATTCTTCCTGTTCATATTAGAAATCATTACCGGGATACTTTTGATGTTCTACTACAGGCCGGTCACTGAATACGCGTATCTTGATATGACATATCTTNNCTGCTCAGCTTTACCGGGTATCTCCTGCCATGGGACCAGCTCGCTTACTGGGCGATAACAGTGGGGACCAATATGATACGGGCCATGCCGTTCATAGGCCATGAGGGGCCGTTTGCCCTGCTGAATAAATATAATGATATCCGTTTCATGGTCCTGGGCGGAACAGAAATAGGTGCAAGTGCCCTCTTGCGTTTTTATGTCCTGCATATTATGGTGCTGCCGTTTAGCGCGGCGGTCCTCATCGGGGTCCATTTCTGGAGAATCAGAAAAGACGGGGGAATTTCAGGTCCTTTATGAAAAGGGGTGACGACAGATGATAATGAAAGGTACACACATCAGAAACGATTGTGCATGGTTTAAGCAAATCCCAATGCCGGTATTATTTGTTGCCGCGATCCTGATACTTGTATCCGGGTACGTACTGAGTGTTACCTCGGCATATATAGTGCGCTCCTTAGCGAGGATTAAAATACCGTGGTAATCCCGGTACGCATTTGAATACTTGTGAGGTGATGTTATGAACAACAAAGAAAACAGGACCGTATATGTGTGGCCGGACCTGGCAGTGATGGAATTCCTGACAGCGATTGCCCTTTCCATTATTCTGCTGGTATGGGCGCTCCTTGTGAACGCACCGCTTCTGGAAATAGCCAATCCAGGCATATCCCAAAACCCGTCCAAGGCCCCGTGGTACTTTGTGGGACTGCAGGAGCTTTTGGTGTATTTTGACCCGTGGATGGCAGGGGTTGTGATCCCTTCCATCATCATTTTCTGTCTCATGATAATTCCCTATGTGGACAACAGCCCTGAAGGCCGCGGGCAATATACCTTTTCTCTCAGAAAGTTCGCCCTGATCAATTTCAACATAGGGTTTCTCATGTGGCTGATTTTAATTTTCATCGGTTACTTTCTCAGGGGGCCGAACTGGCATTTCTACTGGCCGTGGGAATCATGGGAAACAGAGAAGAAGATCGCAGAGACCCTGTGGAGCCCGCCGACATGGATCGGGCTCTGCGGTTTGGCAGCGTATTTTGCTCTGGGCATGGGCATACCGCCTGTGATCAGCAGGGAGTTTTACCGCAGGCGCGGACGTACAAAATATATGCTCGTCATGCTTTCGATTCTCCTCATGTATTTTGTACCCGTCAAAATATTTCTACGGCTTGCCTTTGACATCAGGTACGTACTTGTTACCCCCTGGTTTAATGTATGAAATTATCGACCAGACAACTCACTGCGCTGGCTGTTTTTTGCCTGGTCCTATTCTGCGTTGTGATATGGGCGCTTTATGCCGAGTATGACCGGCCCTGGAAATTATATCAACAGCAATTCAGACAGCTGAATTCGGGTAAGACCTCACACGGTAATCCTGGGGGGATCAGACAGATATGGAATCAGGAACTGGGGGCAGTCGATCGCTGCGTGACGTGCCATGAAGGCATAGATAATCCTCATTTCATCAGTGCCAGGGAGCCATTTCAAACTCATTCCGGCAATTATTTGAAGTACCATCCTGTTGATAAATTCGGTTGTGTGATATGTCATGAAGGACAGGGCCCGGCCTTAACTGCAGANNCGCAGGCGTCATGCAGGAAATGTCATGATATGGAACAACTGCTTCCCATAAGCGCGGAAACGGACGGCGCCTCTGCGCTTATCACCGGATGGAGGCTTTTTCAGCAATACAACTGTACCGGATGTCACCGGCTCTCAGAATTTAACAAGCCGGCCCGCAGGGGACCGGCCCTTAGCTTTATCGGCGATAAAGTCAACAGGCCCTGGCTGATCAAGTGGCTTAATAATCCCGGGGGCTACCTTCCAAAGACAAAAATGCCGCGCTTTACCCTTACAGATGAGGAAACCGGTTATCTCGCTGACTATCTTATGAGTCTTGGCCACGGGAAGCTAGAAGATGAGGCCNNCTCTCAGACAAGAACGCAATCAAAGAGGGGGCGGGACTTGTCAATGACCTTGGCTGTACGGGCTGTCATACGATTCATGAGAGAGGCAGGGATTTTGGGCCTGATTTTTCAGATATAGGTAATAAAGTGAATCCCGGATGGCTCATTCAATTTCTGAAAAACCCCCGGGCCTATGACCCAAAAACCATTATCCCTGATTTTCAGATCGCAGAGGATGACATAGAAAAAATAGCGGCTTATCTCATGAGTCTTAAAAAGGTGAAGAGGGATATGAAAGAATCCCCCCCTTCACCGACATTGTCCGGCAGGGAGAGAGTGAGTTCTATTGCAGAAGATGTTGATAAAGGGAAAAAGCTCGTTAAAGACCTTGGGTGTACCGGGTGCCACGAAATAGAAAAACTTCCGTCAGGATATAATGCACCTGATCTTGATGCTGCAGGTGATAAAAGGGTTGATGAGCTGGCCTTCGGTAATATAAAAAATATAAAGAAGACACTGAAAGACTGGATGCTTGTGAAGGTGACAGACCCGGGAAGGTTTGCAACCGACAGGATAGTAACCATGATGCCGTATTATGATTTTAATGAAGGACAGGCAGGGGCCCTTGTCACCTACCTCCTTAGTCTACGAAAAGATAGCGTTCCCCCGGAATATAAAATGAAAGGCGGTAATATCAATAAACCCTGGACAGAAGGCAGGGACCTTATTGAAAAATATAACTGCAGGGGTTGTCACATGATAGAACAGCGCGGAGGAACAATAGGGCCTGACCTGACCATGGAAGGGAAGAAGTCGCGGCCGGAATGGTTATTCTCTTTTCTGAAGAGTCCTTATAAAATACGGCCGCTTCCTATGCTCAAGGCAGGAATGCCCAACTTTCATCTGTCCGACAGTGAGGTCACTACCATTATTGCATACTTGTCATTCATATCTGAGGAGCCTTATCCATACATGTTTGAGCCTAAAAAAGAGATCGGCCCGGAAGATGTCTGGAACGGAGAAAAATTGTATCAGGAGATATTTGCATGCAGCGGGTGCCACAAGGTCAACGGACACGGCGGACAGGTTGGCCCTGATCATACAGACCTGGCAAGCCGGGGAAAGAGGGAGTGGATTACACAGTGGCTTGAAAATCCCCAGGCGATAACGCCTGGTGTGCGTATGCCGAGGTTTACATTCAGGGATTGGGAGTTGAAGGCATTAACAGACTATCTTATGACTCTGGGCACGCAGAGATTCGTAGATATACAAAGCGCGAATTAATACCGGAGTCAACAAGATGTTGGCCCCTCTGACTTCAGGGCCTGTATCTTCCTTATGATCGCACTTGTCGATACGCCTTTGACAAAGGGGATTGCGCGAACGTCCTTTACCAGATCCCTGCCCACAATATCTTCTACGTTCCAGTCAGCTCCCTTAACAAGGACATCAGGTCTGATTTCCCTGATCAGCTCATACGGCGTGTCTTCACTGAAGAGTGTCACGTAATCAACCATTGATAACGCTGACAAAACCTCTGCGCGTTCTTGTTCTGAATTGACAGGCCTCCCCGGTTTTATCCCTGATACTGACTTGTCCGAATTCAGGCCCACAACGAGAATGTCCCCCATCTTTTTTGCCTCGCTCAGATAGCGGACATGTCCGACATGGATAAGGTCGAAGCAGCCGTTGGTAAACACAATTGTTTTGCCTTCATTCTTAAGCTCTCTCATAATTTCCGAAAGGGCCGTCCTGTCAAATATTTTCATCATGTGTGTATGTATAGTAAATATTATCCGTACTTAATTCAATCACTTTTGCGTTTGACTAATTCTCAGGCCTCCCTTTACAATTTACCATGCTTGGGAACCTTTTCGGACATTTTCTTGATAAACCCCTCTCTTCAGTAGCAAAGAACATCCCTTTTAGCCCCAATGCCATTACCGTTACCGGATTTATGGTTACCATTATGGCCTCGGTCGTCCTTGCGCACAACCTCTTCTGGGGAGGCATACTCATTATATTGGGCGCACTGTGCGACATGCTCGACGGGCTTGTTGCCAGGACAAACAACAAGTCTTCTCAATTCGGGGCGTTCCTTGATTCGGTGCTCGATCGTTACTCCGATTCTTTTTTATTCCTCGGATTAGCATGGTACTTTTTAAAGGCCGATTCCATCACCGGAGTTTGTCTGAGCCTGATGACTATGGTCGGCGCCCTGCTTATTAGTTATACCCGTGCAAGGGCTGAAGGGCTCGGCAAAACCTGTAACATCGGGCTTATGGAAAGGCCTGAGCGGATTGTGCTGATGGCCTTCGGGGCATTGACAGGATGGATTTTACCCGTTATGTGGGCAATGCTCGTCCTTACTCATGTAACAGTATTTCAGAGGATCTATCATGTGTGGAAGATAATGAAGTAGACAGGAGGCAGGTATCAGCATGAAAAAAATACCCAACTCCGTTAAAACTCTATCCCTTTTCTTGCCATGATCCCGTTGTCAGCAGGATGTTTGATCATGCGCATTTCTGTGACATAGTCAGCCAGTTCCATCAATTCCTCGGGAGCGTTTCTTCCTGTAAACACGAGTTCGAGATCATCGGGTTTTGATGCCACAATCCTTTTAATCGTGGTGACTGATGTATATCCATTGCTGACCACATTGTTAAACTCTTCCAGGACGATGAGGTCGTATTTGCCGCTCTTGATCTGTTCAATGGAATATTCTATGGCTTCTTTAACGGCCTTTTTCAATTCCGATTCATTGACGGAGGGATCGAAAAGGGGTGATGTCTGCCCTTTGAATTTTACCACGTGTATTCCGCACTTTTTTGCAGCGATGATCTCTCCGGCATTTTTTATCCTGCTTTTGAGAAACTGCAGGATAAGCACACGCTTGCCGTGTCCCGCTGCCCTCATCGCAAGACCGAATGATGCGGTAGTTTTCCCCTTCCCGTGTCCGGTATAGACATGTATAAGTCCTTTATGCATATGGATAGATACGCGATCCGCTTTAAGCCTGCATCCCTTTTATTGAACAGATGTGATATCTGTTATCTGATTTGCCATGTGAAACGTATTGTATATCCCCGGGGTTCCTTAATTCAATGCATTGATCTGGCCATTATGATATTAAATTTATTTTCAATAGCAACATACGGCCAGAGAACTTGATACCCCTTCATGGTCAGGGAGTTACAGTGAAATCCCGTATCGTTTCAGTTTAAGGTAGAGCGTCTTTCTGTCTACCCCGAGAAGACTGCTCGCCTTTGTCTTATTGCCCCCTGCCTGCTTCAACACCGAAAGTATGTAATCCTTTTCCATCTCCTGAAGCTGAGGAATTCCGGAATGTTTTTTGTGAGGTGAGGTAGTGCCTCTCACGGCAATATCTTCCCCGCTGATCACGTCGGATTCACACAAGATCACAGCCCGTTCAATAACGTTTTCCAGTTCTCTTACGTTGCCGGGCCAGTCATAGCCCCGCAGTATTTCCTCCGCATCTCCTGTGATCCCTTTGATCTTCTTCGAGATCTTCTTCCCATATTTTTCGAGAAAGAAATCCGCCAGAGGCCTGATGTCCTCCCTTCGTTCCCTCAGCGGGGGGATCGCAATACTGATTACATTCAGACGGTAAAAGAGGTCCTCACGAAAGCGTCCCTTACGCATTTCATCGTTGAGGTCCCTGTTGGTGGCAGCGATGATCCTCACATCCGCCCTAAGGGTTTTATTGCCCCCGACCCTGCGGAATTCACCGGAATCAAGAAACCTGAGCAGCTTGGCCTGCAGCGCAAACGGCATTTCCACGATCTCGTCGAGGAAGAGCGTCCCTTCGTTTGCAGTCTCCACAAGGCCGTTGTTCACTTTAAACGCATTGGTAAAGGCCCCCTTTTCATGTCCGAAGAGTTCACTTTCCATCAGGTGTTCGGAAAGCGTGGAGCAATTAAGCGCGACAAAAGACTGCTGATGTCTTTTGCTTTTTTTCCATATATAGTGCGCCACAAGCTCTTTCCCTGTCCCGCTCTCACCGGATATCAGTACCGTTGAATCATTGGGCGCGGTCTTCTCTATAAGTTTCAGGACATGAATAAATTGAGGGCTGGTGCCCACAAAATCACCCGGTGATTCCCTTCTCGCAAGTTCTCTCTGCAGGAGCTGGTTCCGAAGGCTGAGCCTTCTCTGTTCACAGACACGGTTAATCACAATGGTAAGCTCTTCAAGCTTGTACGGTTTGGTGAGGTAATCATAGGCCCCAGCCTTCATGGCCTCGACTGCCGTATCAACGGTCGCCTTTCCTGTAAGCACGATAATGGCCGGCGACGCAGGATCGTTCTTCAGCGTACGAAGCATGGAGATGCCGTCCATCCCGGGCATGACAATGTCAAGCAGAATAATATCAAAAGAAGATTCCATGAGCTTCCGGAGGGCAACATCACCGTTTGCCGCCGTATCAGTAGCAAAACCCTTCCGGCCCAGTTCCTTGGTCAGAAGCCTCCGTACCGGCTCTTCGTCATCGACTATTAAAATATGTATACTCATTGTGATGCTCGTTTTTCCCTCACAGGGATCCTGATCGTAAAAGTCGTTCCTGCCCCTGGCTTGCTTTCCACGTCTATGGTGCCTTCGTGCTCAGAAACGATCCTGTGACATATCGAGAGACCGAGTCCCGTCCCTTCTCCGACGGACTTTGTACTGAAGAAGGGGTCAAAGATTTTATGGATGACGTCTTTATCTATTCCCTTCCCGTTATCTGATATCGTGATATGGATGTAATCATGATCAATCGGATTCCTCTCAAGAGATGTCCTGATAATAATAAGCCCTTCCTTCTCCATGTAGGAGAACGAGTTCATGATGATGTTCAGGAACACCTGTCTCATTGCCCCCGGGTCAGCCAGTGTTTCAGGAATTTCACGCTGCAGATCAAGGTCTATCCTGTGGTTATGCGCCCTGGCGCCGTGCTTCACAAGGAGGATCACCTCTTTAATGAGACCGTTGATGTCGATTTTCCTGAACGTGCCGCCTGACGGTCTGGCAAACTCGAGGAGTGTCTTCAGGGTGTCCTTGCAGCGGAATATCTCCTTATTGATCGTCTCCAGATATTCCGGGAAATCTTCAAACGCATCCAGGGCCCTGAGCCCCCGGTCCTGCGACCTTTCAATCAGCGCCTCGGAATAGCCTGCAATAATTCCCAGCGGGTTATTGATTTCATGGGCGACTCCCGCGACCAGGATCCCGAGTGAAGCCAGTTTGTCTGCCCGTATGAGCCGCTGTTCGAGCCTCTTCTGTTCCGTCACCTCTCTGAGATAATTCACAACCCCGTAAATATCGCCCTCACTATTGAGGAGGGGATAGGTCCAGAAATAATAAATGTTCCCGCTTAACCCCTTTATTTCCTTGAATAGCTGCCTCTTGTGCTCAATTGATTCAAACGAGAGGGTTTCCCCGTCTGTGATCTGAAGGGTCTTGAAAATCTCATGAGAACTTTTCTGAATAAGAGAGAGCTCTGCCCTGCCGGACTTTTCTATTACCGCCCTGTTGACCCTCCGCACTTTGCCTTTCAGGTCCTCTATCCACACCATGTCCGTGATCGCGTCAAATGTCTTTTCCCACTCTCTTTTTTCTTTCGAGATCTCTTCAAAGAGAAGGGCGTTCTCAAGGGCAATCGACAGGTGTTTCGCGATCGGCAGGAGCAACTCAAGGTCTTTCTCGGAATATTTTTCAGGCAGGGTGCTGTCCAGGTTCAGGGCGCCAAGCGGTCTCTCTTTAAACAGAGGAATGCTTATGGTAGAACGGATGCCTTCATTGAGCAGCACGGAATCATACTGAAAAGACATTTCCCTCTGAAGATCACGGTTTATCCATGGCCTCTGATTCTTCGTCACCCATCCTGCGCTCGTCTCTTTTGTCGGTGCGATCACGCCTTTGGTAAGTTTTGTCGGCCGTTTTGTATCGATCGCGAATATCTCCAGCACATCCCTGTATTCTCTTAGAAGCGTAATGCTCGCCCTGTCAAAGTCGATCATCTGCTTGATTTCTGAAAAAGCGAGCCCGAAGATATGACCAATACTGAGACTCGAGTTCACGACACTGCTTATCTCATTTATGAGTTTTATCTGTTTTACCTTGTCCTTCAGGCTTGCGATCAGCCGGGCATTTTCTATCGCCACCCCCAGCAAATTACCTATGGTGGTAAGAAACTGGACGTCGAGAGACGAAAAGTAGTCTTTCATCCTGTCCGCAACGCCAAGCACTCCGACGACCCTGCCTTTGGGATCCCCGATGTTCCTTACGACGAGGGGCACTCCGGCAATACTGTTAAAACCGCTTCCCGTCACAGAGAGAGAAGAGATCCTCGGGTCATCAGGGACACTTCGTACGAGAAGGGCCTTCTCAGATACAAAGACCCTCTCGATAAAAGATTCGTAGGGCGTGAGCACCGAGGGGTCTTCACACATGCCTTCATTTGCGCCTTTAAAACAGCACAGCTTCAGTTCCCCTGATCCGGCTGCCGTAAGGTATATCCATGCTGCATCGTAATTCATTGCATCAACAAGCGCACCAAGCACCCCTTCATTCATCTCTCTCAGTTCAGTGGAGCGCGTGAGTATTTTTGAAAGTGCATTATACGTATGGATCTCCTTCCTTCGGTGAGCGGCGCGCGACTCAACCTTGATCAGCTCGCTGAGGTCTTCCACAATGACGATAAATCCTTCGGCATGCTTTACGAAGGTAATGTGAGCGGAAAACGTTTCCCTGTCTTTCCTGACGCACCTTCCTTCAATAACCGTGACTTTCTTTTTGAATGACTCGCTGACTCCCGGAGGAGATACCCTGATAATGTCAAAGACCGGACGTTGCATAACATCTTTCTTATGAAAAAAAAGACGGCTGCCTACCGAGGCGTTGCAATCGGTAATCATGAGCTCCGTATTAGTAGAAAAAGCAGGACAGTGCATCCCGTCAAGCACATCCCACAAGAGTGCCGTATTCTGCAGTTCATTGATTATCCGCATACTTTCATTTTAGCATATTATTGCCCTCATATCGGGGAATTATTCCCCGGCACATGTGGCATATTTCCCCTGTGTATGCGGAATCCGGATTTACGTATCCTGTATTTACAATGAATTATGGTTTCAGGGGCCGTGGCACTGAAGTTGCTCTTGATGTATATGTATCTATTGTCTTATCAACGCGAATAACAAGATATGAGTCCCAGGTATAAGGAGGTTTCCGATGACATCAAGAGAAGTAATTCTTAAGGCCTTTGAGGGCGGTAAGCCCGAACGCGTGCCGGTAACGCTGTTTGGGGCAGGCATGTGGAGTATACGCGATTATGGCACTACGTTTAAAGACTTATCTCTTGATCCCGGCAACATGGCCGATATGCTTGTCAACATGTCGGGGAAACTGCTCTGCGATATTGTCTATGCAGGCTCGGGATATAACAACTTCCACGCCTCTGCCTTTGGAGGGGGGATAAAATTCCGTGAAATGGGGGCGCCTGATCTTGAATCTCATTTTATTTCAACTGTTGAGGACCTCGGTAATCTGGATCTTTCAAAGCTGGATACAAGTGACGTTATCACTACGGTAAAAAAGGCGTTGAAAGCCGCCAATGAGAAGATAGGCAAAGAATATGTTGTTACCATGACGGCGTGGGGACCTTATACCCTTGCCGCCAGAATGGTGGGCGAAGAAACCATGATGAAGGCGACGTATAAAAAGCCTGACTTTGTCCACAAGGTCGCTGACTTTGCCACTGACCTGCTCATCCATCTTTTTGAACCTGTCGTGTCAGAAGGCAGCCTGCACGTAATAAGCCTTGCCGACCCTACTGCTTCAGGTGATCTCATATCGAAAAAACAGTTTCAGACGTTTGCCCTGCCGTATCTGAAAAAGTTTACTGACTGGGCCAAATCCAGGAACGTCCATACCCTTGTTCACATATGCGGCAACACAACAGACAGACTCGACCTTTTCCCTGAAACAGGTGCCAGCTGCATCAGTCTTGACCATAAGACGGACATAGCAAAGGCAAAGGAACTGCTTCACGGGAAGATGTGTTTTGCCGGTAATGTCGACCCGGTCAATATAATGCTCCAGGGAAGTGCCGCAGATGTGGAGAATGCCTGTAAACATGTCATACAGACTGCCGGGACGGACGGCGGATTTGTCCTTATGCCCGGATGCGATATCCCGCCGACCGTTCCGTATGAAAACATTAAGAAGTTCATCCAGGTCGCCAGGGAATGGAAACTTTAATAAGGAGGTGAGGAGGAGAAGCATCGTCCCGTGAAGTTGTAATGCAATCGAATTCGGGACGGAATAAACCAAATAACGACCCGGAAACATGTTTCTGGGCCAAAAAAGGAGGAAACCATGTCTGCAGAAAAAAAGATGACCGCTGAAGAGTGTAACGCGTACATGAAGGAAAAGTGCGGTTTTGTCCCGAGAATGTTCAAGATCATTAACACCGTAACGCCTGATCCCGGGAGAACCTTTGCCGACTTTTACTCCAGCATCTTCAGTGACGGAGCACTTTCAAAGAAGGTCAAGGAATTGATGTTCATGTCCGGCGGTGTCGCCTATTGCTCGCCGAGATGCATCATCCATGTCATTCCCGCTATTAACGCCGGCGCTACCACTGGCGAGATTTTTGAGGCCGCTTCCGTCGGCATGATCCTCGCCGGTTTTGTTCCCGGAGGGCCGGGCATCCCTTATGCCTTCGAATATGCCCTTAAGTGCCTTGACATTGAAGCCAAATTCAGAAAAGGTGAAGACTGGGAATATCTCCCGCAGCCTAAATTCGACCACGGTATTTACTAAATCTTATTACAGGGGCAGGACTCTCGCCTGCCCCTGTAATAACTCAAGGAGAATGCATGTTTGTATTTTCAAAAGCACAAAAGACATTCAATATCGGCAATGCAAAAGTAGGAGGCCAGCCCGGTGTACATCCTCCGCTGCTTATCGCCTCAATGTTCCACAATAAAGACAGGATTCTTCAGGACAGGAAAGGGAACTTCGACCGTCTTAAGGCAAAAGAACTCATCAAAAAACAGGAAGAGCTTTCAGCCTCTACAGGCATTCCCTCCATGGTCGCCATGGTGGCCAATACTGCGGAAGAGGCACAGGTATACATTGATTTTTATGTTGAAACCACGGGCATGCCCTTTGGAATCGATATGTGGGTCGCGGAGAAGAGGGCAAAGGCGACTGAATATGTCGCAAAGCTCGGACTTCAGGACAAATTTTTGTATAACAGCATTACCCCCTGGGACAAGGATATCCCGGGACAGGTACACAAGCTGAAAGACCTTGGCATAAAACATGTCGTAGTGCAGGCATTTGACGATAAAGACCAGTCCCCTGCGGGAAGGCTCAAATCGCTGGAGAACCTGCTGTCACTGGGAGCAGACGGCTTTGAGACCATCATCGTTGACACCTCGGTCATGAACCTTCCCGCCACGTCATTCTCGCTGATCGCAAACAGGATCATAAAAGAGAAGACGGGCCTGCCATGCGGAGGGGCCTATTCAAACGGCACCCACATGTGGAAAGAAGCAAAGGACGTATGGGGGCTTGAGGGATTCAGGGCAATGGACGCTGTGGCGCAGGGCATGGCATCGGCGCTGTGGAGCGATTTTAATTTTTACGGGCCTATCGTGACTGCCCCCAGGATATTCCCTGCAGTTGCAACGGCCCACATAATGCTTTCCAC
>DKBK01000135.1 GCA_002451135.1 Nitrospiraceae bacterium UBA6902 | reverse complement strand
CTTAAAGGAATCCAAGTGGAAGAGGCGTTACGCACAATTCTTGATAATGAGAGGGAAATTAACAACGCAAAAAAACTTCTCACAGAGTCCAATCTGAGACTTGTGATAAGTATCGCAAGGAAATACATCGGGAGAGGACTGACATTATCGGACCTCATCCAGGAAGGCAATATAGGTCTGATGAGGGCCGTTGACAAGTTCGATTATAAAAAGGGGTATAAATTCAGCACCTATGCAACATGGTGGATAAAGCAGGCAATTACACGGGCCCTTGCAGACCAGGCAAGAACAATACGGCTTCCCGTGCACATGATAGAAACCATCAACAGAGTGACGCACGTATCAAAAAACCTTGTTCAGGAACTCGGGAGAGAGCCCAGGGCCGAGGAACTTGCCGAAGAAATGGAGATTCCTCTTGAAAAGGTCAGGGCCATCCTCAAGATATGCAAAGAGCCGATCTCACTGGAAACCCCGATCGGAAACGATGAGGACAGCCACCTGGAAGACTTCCTGGAAGACAAGGCATCANNTCCCACACGCTCGAAGAAGTGGGCACACATTTCAAGGTCACCCGGGAACGCATAAGACAACTTGAGGGAAAGGCCCTGAGAAAGCTGAGACATCCGCAGCGGAGCCAGCATCTTAAACTTTTCCTTGAAAAGAGCAACTGATTTTTTCATTTGCAGAGGCACAGAGTGAAATACCCTGCGTTAGTTATCCGAACTTTTGTGTCCTGAGCTGTACCGTTCCACTATTTGTTTATTCCTCTCTCTTTTTCTGCCTTTGTGCCTTTGCCCCTTTCCCCTTTGTGCCTTTCCCCCTGTTATAATTATTACATGGATGTTATTACAACTCATCTGAACGCCGACTTTGACGCGCTGGCCTCGATGGTGGCCGCCCATAAATATTATCCTGATGCAGTTCTCTCATTCCCCGGGTCGCAGGAAAAGAACGTCCGGGACTTCCTGGCAACCCCCAATATCTCCCTTGAATTCAGAAAGCTGAAGGACATTGACCTGCAGCACATCACCCGGTTAGTTCTGGTTGATGTCAAGAGCGCTGGCAGGATCGGTAAATTCGCGGAGGTCCTGGACAACGCGGGCCTTATCATACATATTTATGACCACCATCCCTTTACAGATAAAGACACCAAGGGTCATAAAGAGGTCATCGAAAATGTCGGGGCCACTACCACCATATTCACCGAGATGCTGCAGAAAGACAAAATCCCGCTCTCTCCGGCCGAAGCCACCCTATTTATGCTGGGGATATACGAAGAAACTGGCTCCCTGGTTTTTCCTTCCACGACCGTAAGGGATTTAACAGCAGCAGCCTACCTCCTGAAAAAAGGGGCCAATCTTAAAATCGTCTCAAGCTTCTTCAAAAGAGAATTAGGTCCCGAGGACATTGATCTGCTTCATGAGCTTATTCAGAATGCGAAAGAACACGTCATTCATGACATACGGATAAAAATCGCAAAAGCCTCCAGGGAGACCTACATGGGAGATATAGCCTTTCTGGCCCATAAAATCAGGGAAATAGAAGATGTGGATGCCATCTTCCTGCTTGTCATGATGGAAGACAGGGTGCAGGTCATTGCACGGAGCCATTCGCCGGAGGTCGACGTATCTGAGGTCCTCCGCGAAATAGGCGGAGGAGGTCATCCACAGGCAGCCTCAGCAGTCGTAAGGGACATGTCGCTGGAGGAAACCAAGGAACGACTGTTACGCATCCTGGAGGGAAAGATACACCCTTCAAAAACAGCCAGGGACATTATGACAAGTCCCGTGAAAAGCATCCCGTGGAACAAGACGATCAAGACCGCCGAAAAAACCATGACACAGTATGAAGTCAATGTATTGCCTGTCCTGAAAAACAGCGCATTTTACGGACTCATTTCCAGGGAAGTTGTGGAGAAAGCCCTGTTTCACGGTTTCGGTCAGAGCAGGGTCTCTGAATTCTGCACTACCGAGGCACCTTCGGTATCGCCTGCAACGCCGACAACGCTCATCGAGTCCATGATGATAGAACAAAACCAGAGGTTCATGCCTGTGGTGGAACGCGGCCATATAGTCGGGGCAATCACACGCACCGACCTTCTCCGCTCCCTCTATGAAAGCCTGTTGCGGAAAAGCCTGATCTCGGGCCATGAAAAATTAACGGAAAAACCTTCCCTCGGGAAAAATCTTTCAACCGTTCTTCGATCCAGTTTCCCTCCGGAGATATATCATCTCCTTACCTTGTCCGGTGAAGTCGCCAGAGATCTCGGGTTTACCTCATACCTCGTGGGCGGATCTGTCAGGGACCTGCTGAGGGGGGAAGCGAACTTCGACATTGATATTGTAATAGAGGGGGATGGAATAGCCTTTGCGCAGGCGATGGGCAATAAACTCGGGGTAAAAGTAAAGACACACAGGAGGTTCGGCACCGCGGTGGTCATAACGGATTTCCTGAAATTTGACGTGGCCACCTCAAGGACCGAATATTACGAATCTCCCGCCGCACTTCCACGCGTGGAAACTTCATCAATCAAGAAAGACCTGTACCGGAGAGATTTCACCATAAATACAATGGCGATCATGCTGAATCCCGAACACTTCGGAAAGCTTCTTGACTTCTTCGGCGGGCAGCGCGACCTCAAGGAAAAGACCTTACGGATTCTCAACAATCTCAGTTTTATTGAGGACCCGACAAGGGCCTTCAGAGCCATCAGGTTTGCGGAGCGCTTCGGTTTCAAGATAAGCAAGCACACGGCAAACTTAATAAAAACCGCTGTACGCGTAAATCTCTTTGATAAATTATCCGGCGCAAGGATGTACGATGAGCTTAACCTTCTTTTCAGGGAAACGGAACCGGTAAACGCCATGAAACGTTTATCAAGGTTCGACCTGTTAAAATGTATTCACAAGCGCCTCGCGTTTACTGACACACTGAAAGATACCTTTAAGGCCATACAGGAAACCGTTGCATGGTTTAAACTCCTCTTCCTTGAGGAAGAGCTGAACAAGTCGCATCTCTTTCTCATGGCTCTGCTTAATGAATTAACACCCCCGGAAAGAAGCGAGGCCCTCCAGAGACTGTATGTTCCGCCGTCTGCCAGAAAAGAAATACTTGAAGGCATTGAGCAGTCCGGGAAGGTCCTTGCCGGACTGCAGGGGGCTTCTGAGAAAAAAATTTATTATACACTCATGCCTCTTGATGTCCCGACCATCCTCTTTGCCATGGCCAGGACCAAAAACCAGGAACAGAAAAAGGCAATATCCCTGTATCTGACGACCCTGAGAAAAATAAAGCCGGAGCTCACAGGGAAAGACCTGAAAAAAATGGGCTACGCGCCGGGACCGTTATTCAAAGAGATATTGACGGCCTTGCTTGAGGCACGACTTGAAAGACGGATCAAAAGCCGTGAAGAAGAGATAGCGTTTGTGAAAAAGACAATCAGGATTTAAGATAATTCAGCAATCAGCTTTCAGCAGTCAGCTCCCAGCTGAGAACAATAAATAAGCCAATTGCCATTGAATGTTAGAGTATCCTTATCCCCGCATAATAACAGCAATGCGAGTTGTCGAGGTCGTTGATAAAAGACCTTTCATTCCCGTCTTCAAATAATACCCTGACAAAGCAGAAGCCCCCGGAAAGATTGGAATGCCTTTCTTCAACAACCTCCCCTGCGCCCCAGGCCAGGTTACTAAGATGATTCACCCTGTCTCCCACTTTCAGATAGAGTCTTTTTCGCATACTCATATTATAAAATAACTGCAGCCCTTTGGTGTTCCGTCCGTATTAATCCCCCCGGCACTCACTCATGCCGCCTTCCTATTGAAATACCTGCCCCTTTATGGTATAAAACAGTCTAATCTAAATACCTTAACACAAGGAGAAGTCATATGAAAAAAGTACCGTTTTACGCCCTTCTTATCGTTTGCCTGTTTGTGGCGGCCGGATGTAACAAATCCGGAGGGGGAAAGACAGACGGGCCTGTTATTGCAACAGTAAACAAGGCCGAAATTACGCAGGGTGACTTTCTCAGGGAAGTCAGCCGCATCCCGGAATGGGCCAGGCCCCAGTTCCAGGGAAATGAAGGCAAAGATAAGTTCCTTGACGAACTGATCAAGAGAGAGCTCATTTATCAGCACGCGCTGAAAATGAAGCTTGATAAGGATACGGAATACCTCGACAAGGTCAAAGAATTTGAAAAAATGACTCTCGTATCGCTTGTACTCAAGAAAGAAGTAGAGGAAAAGGCCGTAGTGGATGATGCTGAAGTCAAGGCCTTCTATGATCAGAACGCCGACAAATTTACCATAGGCACAGAGCTGAAGGCAAGCCACATTCTCGTAGAGACAGAAAAAGAGGCAAAGGACATCCTTGCAAGAATTAAAAAGGGCGAAAGCTTTTCCGACCTTGCAAAAAAGTTCTCCAAAGACAGGGGCTCCTCAGACAAAGGCGGTGACGTTGGCTATTTCGCAAGGGGGAAAATGGTGCCGGAATTTGAAAACGCGGCATTAAGCCTGAAAC
>DKBK01000093.1 GCA_002451135.1 Nitrospiraceae bacterium UBA6902 | reverse complement strand
TTTGTCAATGTGCACAATTTAAGAAAAAGGAGAAATGTATGCAAAGGATTCTGTTGCTTATCGTACTGGTGTTAGCGCTCACCGCAGGTTACGGCTATACCCAAACGGGTAGTGCTCAAGGCGAGGAAAAGACGCAGGAGAGCGGGATGATGGAAGAGGGGCATGAGATGGAAGAAGGCGATACGATGAAAGAAGATCAGGAGATGATAGAAGAGGGTGAGAAGATGGAAGAAGGCAAGATGATGGAAGAGGGGCATGAGATGATGCCAAAAGGTGAGACGACAAAATAGCACAATGAGAATATAAGGTGAGAAAAATCTGGGCTTGGTGTATGCCAAGCCCTTTTTCTTCCAAGTTTCTCCTGATAGTTCTCAATTCTCGGACCTGACCATTGATACGCTGGTTTTAAAGTCCATTGCCCCTGACTTCCTCAGTATCAGGCCATCTTGANNGCACTTTCCCGGTCTCGTTTAAGCACGGGGTATCCCTTAAATAGAAGAGCACGGAGTAAGTGGATTTTGCGTGAACCGATGAATGATTGAAATGAGAGAGTGAAAGGTAAGAATAAACGCAAGAACTATTTGTAAATATGGTTCAATAATAAGTATGCTTTTTCTTTGTCACAGTTTCTTAATAATTTATATTCCTCTAAAGCAGAATCCTTGTCACCCATTACTATATATGAACTGCCAAGCAGGAAATGTGCGTCTACATCATCAGGATTAATTCGTATCGCCTGCCTGTAGGCATCCACTGCTTCCTGGTACTTGCCTAAATTCTCATAGGCAAGACCAAGGTTGTAATGCGCATTTGCATAATCAGGATTAATTCGTATCGCCTGTCTGTAGGCATCCACTGATGCGTGGTACCTGCCTAAATCCCCATAGGCAAGCCCAAGGATATTATATGTATTTGCGTCATCAGGATTAATTCTTATGGCCTGCTTGTAGGCATCAATCTCCTCCTGGTACCTGCCTAAATTCGCATAGGCAAGACCAAGGTTGTAATGTGCATTTGCATAATCAGGATTAATTCGTATCGCACGCATGTAGGCATCCACTGCTGCTTCATATCTGCCTATTTTTCTATAGGCGAATCCCAGATAATTAAGGGCAGACGCATAATCAGGCTTGAGGGTAATTGCCTGTTTGTACGCATCGATGGCTTCGTGATATTTGCCCGATTTAATATACGTAAAACCAAGATCATAATATACCTGTGCATCATCAGGATTGAGGGCAATTGCCTGCTTGAATGCGTCAACGGCTTCCAGGTACTTGCCTGACTGAGAATACGTAGTGCCCTGATGTACATAATATGCGGCATCTTTGATTTTTTCATGGGAATATTTTCCTGTAGCAGCACATATAATCGCGGGGAGAATGAATCCTAAGAAGGTAGCAGCGAGAAAGGCAGACTTTGGTTTTATGAAATTAGTATTCATTTTTTCTCACACACTTCACGCTGCAGAAAAGAGATAAGCTTCATACCCAGCGTGATCGTAATTGCTACATGCATATCAATTAAAAAACACAGTATCTTCTTATCATATATGTTCGGGTTTTGAGTCCGGTAACTTTAGACAGGTAACATCGTAATACGTGTATAGATAAGAGAAAAATGTGTTATCACGGGCAGTTAAGCAGTATGGGGAAGAAGATTCCGGAAAGAAAGCCTGCCTGATCCCCGCTTCTCCTGGTAATCATCAATACACATAACTCACGAATAGTCGTACCATGAGGCAATCATAAGAAGACTGTGTTTCAAAGGTGCCTTATCAATCAGGGTGATTTCATTCACTTATTTATTCTCATACCACATACATACTATTACTAAGGTAGTACCTTGGGAATAAACGGGGAGGAAGATAATGCCAAAAAGTAAGGTGGTAGTTCGTTTGAAGGATAAAACATTGTTGAAAGGAAAAATCATTAATTTCTCGCCTTTTTTTAGTTTTTTTAAGGTAGAACTGCTTAATGGAGAGTTGGTAATCGTCAATATTGATACAATAAAGGCGATATTTTTTGTTAAAAGTTTTGAGGGGAACAAGCAATATACGTATAAATATGAAGATAAACTTTCATGGGTTGGCGATAAAATTACACTTACCTTTGATGATGGCGAAAAAATGGTTGGATATTCGGAGCATTTTGATTTTTCTCCCAAGGGCTATTTCATTACTCCCGCTGATCTGGATGGCAATAACACATATGTGTTTGCTTCAAAATCAGCTGTCAACAGTATGTCATTTTCCTGATTGTCTTGGTAATCNNACGGTATCTGTAGTATCGCGACACTAGCTTTAGTTGTCACAGATAACGGGAGGGATATAAATGAAATAGGCATGTAGTACAAATGCACGTGAAAGGCGACAGGCAACGGTGAGCTAAGTTTTTAATTAATCAGTGATAATCTGCGCTGCTCTGTGGATAACTGCTTTTTTTATCGGGATAAATTTCTGTTTTCCTCCCGACATAGAAAATGGGTGACCGTTGTACCTGAGATAACTTTTTATATGGATATTAATATTTTTAAAGAGACAGAGACAGGCATTTGTGATATCTAAACATTATAGATGAGAAGTCACGTGTTGCGGTAACCTTTTTTCAGGAGGAGATATGAAGAATTTAAAAGGTGTGTCTACTGCTCTCTTTGTCGCTATTTTGTCTTCATTTATTATTCTTATGCTCAATACAGCCGCATTTTCAGCGGACACATGTGTAAATTGCCACAAAGACGATAAGTTTCGAGTACAGAATAAACAGTTATTTGATTATTACAAAAATTGGGAAGGCTCTGACCATGATGTAGCAGGGATATCCTGTCAGGATTGCCATGGCGGCGACCCTACCAAAGAGAAAAAGGAACAAGCCCACGCTGAACATCTCTCTCCTTACGATGAATCGAGCATGGTATCTTATAAGAATATCCCTAAAACATGCGGGAAATGCCATGAAAAAGTATATAACAATTTTATTGAGAGCAAACATTTCAAAGCCCTCGGGCGAGACGTAAACGGTCCTGTCTGCATAACCTGTCACGGGAATCCCCTTACAAACGTTTACTATACTTCTATCGTGTTAAGTACCTGTACAGGCTGTCATAATCTGCAGACAAATAATCATCCTGAAATAGTTGGGAGTGCGGAGAATATTCTGCACCGGCTGAATGTATGCAGGGGGCTGCTTAAATGGTCGTCACGCCATCTTGAGGCCTCAAAGTTGGAGGGAGTGAATCAGCTGTATCAGGACATTTCAAACTCCTGGCACCAATTTAATTTCACAAACGCGGAAAAAGAGTCCAAAGAACTACTGGATCAATTAAGAGCCCTATTCAGAGAAGCGCATAAGTGGGAAAAAAAGACTAAATAATCGGGCGCCATTAAAGTGTGTTGAGTATTGGTTGGCACGGGACAGAGATTCCTATGTGAGCGTATTCAGTGGCGGCAATTACTAACGTTGCTGATATCATACCTCATTATGCAATGAGTGCTCTCTATATCTCCTGCCCATAAAAACACCGCGAACAAATCTTCAGTAACAACAAACTTCTTATATGATGGATACCATGATGCAATCTTCAGCGTGATTATTGTTGCGGTCTGGCAGTTGCAGGTGCCTCTGTCTTTATGATTGATATCATATCAAGCACTTCGGAATTGATTTATAATTTTAATCAATGCAAGCATAATGGAGGTCAACATGAAAGACGTTGCAAATATGGTGGTAAATCTCATGGCTGCATCAGCGAGAACCGCACCAAAAGCGGGGGGAAAGGATTTTCTCGAAATTGCAGTAATTACAGATCTGGACACACTCGGTAAAATTGCGCGTACCATGAAAGGGTATGCCCCTAAAAGCACGAATGAAGCGTTCTGGCTGAGAGATGCGTCCAACATCGAAAACTCACAGGCACTTCTCCTTATCGGCTTGACTAAACCGGTAACCGCAGGGTATGACTGCGGGGGATGCGGCTATCCTTCATGTGCCGATTTTGAAAAAAACAGACAGCTACAAGAAAGAGAGATGGGATATACAGGGCCTCACTGCATTATGAGAATGATGGACATTGGAGTAGCTCTTGCTTCTGCTGCCAAGACGGCAAGCATTCTGAACATTGACAATAGAGTCCAGCAGAGGGTTGGGGCTGCAGCACGGGCATTGGGCTATATTAAATCTGAAGTAGTCATGGGTATTCCCGTCAGCATAACAGGAAAGAGCATCTACTTTGACAGAAAGGCTGCAGCGCATTAATCATAAAAAGAAGACGCATGAAATTATTTACTCCTTTTGCCGCGCTTTGCACGGTGGGTTTNNGGAGCGGGACCTGAGGTAATCGGATTCGTTGTAGGCATCTCTACGGTGACGGGAATATTTTTTAAACTGCCTTCCGGAGCATTGTCTGATATCATCGGCAGAAGGAAGACAATGCTCATGGGCCTTCTTGTTTTTGCAGTAATGCCTTTTGCATATCTGACGGTTAAAGACTATTACCATCTGATTGTGATCAGGTTTATACACGGCTTTGCAACTTCCATCTATGGACCTGTGTCTATGGCGGTTGTCGCAGATATTGCAAAGGGTAAAAAAGGCGAAATGCTTTCATGGTTTTCCTCTGTCACCATAATAGGCAATCTTTTAGGGGCACCGGTTGGTGGTTTTATACTTCAGGGTCTATCGGGTGAGGGAAGTCCTGCGGCAGGCAATTTTTATACGGCATATCTCATCAGCGGCATTTCAGGTCTCATGTCACTCATTCTTGCCCTCGGTTTGTTAAGAGAAAAAGAGACTGTTCAAAGGGGCACAAGCCTGACAGAATCCATTCACCGGTTCATGTCAGGGATAAAAGAAGTGCTAAGCGACAGGAGAATCGTCATCACGTCAAATATGGAAGGCGTTCAGAATATGGCCATGGGTGCATTAGAGGCGTTTCTTCCTATCTATGCGGTAACAGTCGCAGGGCTGAACGCATTTCAGGCGGGCCTCCTATGGGGTATTCAGGTAATTGTAACGATATTGTCAAAACCGATAATGGGGAAAATATCAGACAAGTATGGAAGAAGGGCAATAATAATTGCAGGAATGTTTTTATGCGCCGTATCGTTTGGCGGAATCCCTCTTTTGAAGGGATTTTATCCACTTATGATTGCGGCTATAGTATTTGGCTTTGGAGAGGCATTTGTTACTTCCTCTTCAGCTGCACTTGTTGCCGACATGTGTAAAGAAAAACATTTTGGAACAGCAATGGGAACATTTGGAACAATATTTGATATAGGCCATGCAGCAGGCCCAATACTTGCCGGCATGTTAATAGCACAATTTAATTATTTGTATGCCTTCTGGATTATAAGTGCAATACTGATATCTTCTGTCCCGGTATTTATCCTGGGGGTGAAAAAGTAACCTCATCCATATACAATTATACAAAAGATACATGCCTACTCACTTTAACGTATGATCCTCAATTTCAATCTTCTTTCAGCGTATTAATAACATGATCGTTGTTGAGGGGTTCTTCCGGTATCGAATTTTATCGGGCTGCCGGGAGAAGGTTCATTGCTTAGCAGGATTATTTCAGCGAATACAGGGACATCAGGTTGATTATGTATACCAGGACAATCCCTATGGAGTCCAGCGCAAGGAACAGCCGCTTTTTTTCCGTCCGGTAGGTCAGGCCCACAATGGCGACGGACGTCATGATGATAGCCGAGATCGCTGGCACAATGTGGTTTATATTCACGAAGGACAGAATGGGGCCTTGCGTGAAAAAAATATCATCAATGGCGAGGATGAAGATATTGAAGATATTGCTCCCGAACAGGTTGCCGATCGCAAGATCAACGGCGTCCATTTTCACCGCAGAGATCGACACCACGACCTCGGGAAGGGAGGTGGACAAGGCGATAAATATGTTCCCGACAAAGGTCTGCCCCAGCCCGGTGGTTTCGGCAATGCCTTCACCTATCTTCGGCAGGAACACAGCTGCAATGATGACAATGACCGCATTGAGCGCATATTGCAGGACTGCTGTCCTGGTCGGGATATCTCCATATTTTAATGTCTCAGTCCTCTCTTGTATAAAAGTTGCAATCTGTTTCTTTTCATAAAAGTAAACCATACGCATCGCTATCAGGTAGATGACGATAATTAACAGGGTGTATTCTCCTATCCAGCCCAATGAAAGAATACGGACCCCGGCAAACAGGTTGGCCGCAGCAATACCCAGAAGGATTATGCCGAACCCTGCGGAGAGCACATGCCCCTGATGCGCTTTTGTCGATATGGGCGTGGGGTAGATGGCATCGAGTACCGCGAGGATGAGCATGTTGAACACGCAGCTGCCGAAGATGTCACCGGCTGCGATGTTCGGCACGCCCACAAAGGTGACGGCGCTTATGCCTGTCATAAGTTCGGGGAGAGAGGTGACCGAGGCCATAAGCACCACGCCTATCCATGTCCTCCCCAGTCCCGTCTTTTCAGCGATGATATCGCCGTACCTGGACAGCTTTGTGCCGGCATAGACGATAGCGGCAGTGCAGACAATAAACCCGATCCAGAGAATCATATAATGTTACAGATGACTTATGTCGTCTGTATTCTCGTGGCTTTTTAATTTTTTCTCAAGATAATCCCTTGCCATGTCCCTGCCGCCCAGTCCGAACGAAACGGCGAACGCGAGTACGATACCGCCGAAGATGATTGCAAAGGCAATGAGGACAGTCTCTTTTCCTATGCCAAGCTGTTCGAGCGCCATTGTGAGGGCCAGGATAAGCACCGTGATTTTCACGAACCTGCTGATGAGTCCGGAAATCTGAATTCCCGCGTTGACTGAGGCGATCAGGGCGGCCCTGCTGAGAAAATTGCCGAGCAGGTATCCGATAAGAAGGATAAGGCACGCAATGAACAGGTTGGGGATGTACAGAAGGAAACTCTCAAGGAGCTTGTCCACGGTGGGCATGTGCAGCCCGCTGAGGGAAATGCCCGCAAAGATGATTACCGTGATCCAGCCGATCAGCCCGGAGAGAAGATCGGAAACAGGCTCCTTCATTCCCCCTTTCTTGAGCATCTCCATGATCCCGGACCGCTCAGATATGTTATCGATATTGACGGCCCTGAACAATTTATGGAAAAGCATTCTCAGGATAAAACCGGCTACAAATCCGATAACCAGGATGACTATCGACACAAAAAGGTTTGGCAGAAACTGGATGATCTTTTCCAGGAACGTATCCAAAGGCTCTATGAGTAATCTCTGAAACATAATTATTAATACCCCCTTTCCGGCTGGCCCGGCAGTCTGCCTGACAGACCCATGTGGTCATATTCTTCAATTAATATAATATGCGTATATAATCCGGATATCATGATTGTAGTTACCCCCAGTTTTCCGTTAACAGTGTTTTCTTGTCTTCGAATGTCTTGCAGAGCTTCTCTATCTTGCTTTCAACCTCATCCGCGCTGCTTTCCCATGCGTCCATCACAAAAGACGCGGTCCTGCCGATATAGAGCGGGGTGAGGGACTTCAGAAGGTGTTCCTTGTTCATCACCTTCGCGTGCGCCGCAAGCGCAAACCTGTAGATAATCTCGGCCCAGATCTCGTCCGTGATCCTGAATTCCTCCTTCTTGAAATTCTGCGCCCTGTGAAGGAAGTTCGTTATCTCATCAGGCATGAACGTGGTCCAGATGGGGATAAGCTCTTTCACGCCGAGCCTGAACTTATCGATCATTCGGTCGATGTTGACCGANNCCGGGGTCCTTGGCGTCGTGGATCTTTGCCCCGAGAAATGACTGACATACCTTGAAATCATTGGCTACGGCGGTTGTCGTCATCCATATGTCTATTCCGAAGCGGGCCACGTCAGACTCCCAGACGTCCTTGGTAAGATAAAAGCGTGCGAGTCTGCCTGAGAACCCGAAGTCCCCTCCTATGGGCTGCCGCAGACGTTTTCCGTACAGTGCCCTGGTCACGGGATAGACAATACTGTTGGTGATGGTGCCGTCGTATTTATGCCTGTGGTATAAAGGGGCGACATAATCAAAGTTGCCTTCCATGACCGGCTTGATGAGAAGCTCTATCCACTCAGGCGTGATGCTCCTGAGGTCTGAATCCACGACAGCGCATGCCTTGGCGTTCAGGGATTCGGCAATCTCAAAGATGGTGCGAAAGGCGCTTCCCTTGCCCGGGATGCCGTGATACGGGGTTGCAAGCTTGAACACTGGTGAGACCCTGTGGTGCACAAGGATGGAGCCGTAATCATCTACGGTCGTGTCATGGACCACATCCGTAGTCCCGTCCTTTGAGCCGCCGTCGGAATTGACGAGCACGCATTTCCTGTCAGGGAAATACTTGGCAAACCCTGCCTGGACTGCCTTGACGACGTGTCCTATCGTATTCGCATTGTTATAACTCGGGATGCCTACAACGATATCGGCCTCTTTTATTTCCATAATTTTTTCCTGTATCTCATGTCTCAGAATGACGTCTTTCATATTCTCCTGTGGTGTCCTCGCACACGCCGGAACATGTTCACCGCTCTCTTACATGAATCAGCACCGATATAACGCCTTCATGCCGCAGCCTGCAATCGCACGCATACGTTAATGAACCTCCTCCAGCAGCGCGACAGGGAAATCCCTGATAATGTCTGGTACGGGAAGCGTCTGCATTCCGTCCCGGTCCGCGGCAGTGACGGTCATACTGGTAAATATGTTCCTGTATTTAACATCCTTTGCATTAAATGGTAACACAATATGCGTATCTTGCCAAATGCCTTCGCCAAGAGGCAGTGTTTCAGGGGGGGCCAGCCGGGTAAAAAACCTCGGCGCCGCAACTATGATGGTGTGCTGCCCGTTTCTCCGCGCAAAGCAGCAGATAGTATCTTTACATGTGCCTGCAATGTCAAGAGGCATATACTCACCCTCATCAAAGAGACCCCTGTGCTCCCTGCGAAAATTCAGGGCCTTGCGTGTGAGATAGAGTTTTATCGCGCCGTTTTCCCTTTGCTCAACCAGGTTCCGTGCGAATGCAGGCTGCGGCATCTCAGCCTCCTGCCGCTTCAGTTCTTCCAGGAGCTGTACCCTCATGGCATAATCAACAGGCCCTCGGTTGTCCGGGTCAACGAGGGTGAAGCTCCACAGCTCCGTGCCCTGATAAAAATCCGGCACCCCGGGAGAGGTTATCTTCAACAGCGTCTGGGAAAGGGAATTAAACATGCCGTAGTGGGAGACCCTTTTCTGGAACGGGAGGAAGTCCTGCAGGAACTGGCTGCCGGGATACGTCTCCATGACCCTTTCTATAAACTTCATGAGGACCGCTTCGTACACCGTATTCGGGTTTATCCAGCTTGAATTGACCTTTGCTTCCCTCACGGCCTTTATCATGTACTGTGTGATCCTTGTTTTAAACAGGCCGTATTCAGTGCTGTCCATCGGGGTTACGGGCCATGCGCCGATGAGGATCTGATACAGGAGATATTCTTCATTACGGTCCGGCACGACCTGTCCTTCAAACTTCATCTTCTTCTTTTTATTTATCCGCCTCCATCGGACGAGGCAGTCTTTCCAATTGCTCGGAATTTCCGAAAGCACGTTTATCCTCGCACGCACATCTTCGCCCCTCTTCGTATCATGGGTGGATGTCGCGATAAGGGCATGCGGCCAGTTCTTTATCCGTTCAATGTTTTGTCCGTGAAAGGTCTCAAGCGTAGTGCCGAATCTGTCGGGACTACCCCCGACTTCATTGAGTGAGACAAGGCGGTTGTATACATAAAATGCCGTGTCTTCCACCCCCTTTGCCATGACCGGGCCTGTCAATTGCTGAAACCTCATGACGAAATCCAGCCACTCTTTCCTGTCGCTGTCCGTGCAGGAGTCATGAAAATTAAGCATAAGGACGTTCTTCAGAAAATCATAGATCGATTCACTGATGGCGGGGTTTTTTCTCTTTGCCTTTGATACCGCGTATTCAATATATTTCCTGTCCCTGTCATTGACCCCGTGCTGGCTGATATAGGTCCTGTACACAGGGAAAAAAGCGATGACCTCAATTATGGCGCTCCTGAGGCTGTAGAGGGTGAAATCCCTCGTATGCCTGTTCCTCTCGGAGATGATGTTCATATAGTGCGCGAGCGTACTGATCTCGCTGGCCATTGCCACATACATGATGAGCTTCTTTTTTCCATAGACAATGTCTGCATAATTGCATGTTGACCTGACGAACCTCGTATAGATGTCGTCAAACAGCTTCGCGTGGGAGGTATCGATAAATATGCCGTTCAGCGAATTCAGGAACACATACCCTGTGGTGCTGAAGATAGGCCAGTCCTCCGGCATCCTCTCTCCTTTTATCAGTATCTTTTCACCTACGATATAAAACGGCTTGAAATGAGGGGATGCATTCACCAGTTCCACATACTTACCGAGAAGTCCGGCCTCTGCGGCAGAGGCGGTAACGCCCGGAGTTATTTCCGCGGCAGCATCCATATGTGCATGGATAAAGCACTCCCTCTGCAAATGCCTGAAATATTCATCCGGGTTATACAGTCCGTCAGGATGGTCCACGCGAAGTCCGGTCACATATCCCTTCCTCACGAGTTCCATGACCAGGCTGTGCGTCCAGTTGAACACCTCCTCTTTCTCCATGCGTATCGCGGCAAGCTCATTGATATCAAAAAACCTCCTGTAATTGATCTCTTCAGCCGCGACCCTCCAGTAGGAAAGGCGGTATACCTGCCCGCTTAACAGTCTGTCAAGCAGGTCGAAACTCTGAGGCTCCCCTTTAACCCCGTTGAATACCCGGATATTGGTATCGATAAAGGCCTTGATCTCCGGGCTCTCATTGTACAGGTTCCAGATGCGTTTCTTGATGATCTCTTTCTCCCTGCTGCGCTCTTTTATTTTCTCCGGGTCTTTTTCCGTATAGGGCGGCAGATGTTCTATTGCGGTGATAATGCTGAGGAGTTCAGTCAGGCCGGGGTTGTCGGGCGCAAGGGTGTCTTCCAGGGTATTGATGTCGTGTTTCAGGATATGGGTATATGTGGCAGGGCGGACAGGCAGCACGTGTTCATAGTAATGCAGTGAAAAAGCCCCCTCATGGACCTGCAGCGTGATCTCCTGGTTTTCCAGCACAGCACCGTACTGATCGCCCAGGATTGGCAGCAGCAGCATGTCCTTGAGCTCACTCTTGACCGGCGCCCAGTCAATGTCAAACATTTCCGCATAGTCAGAACTCATCCCGTTCTCAAGCAGGTCCATCCAGAACGGGTTCTCGCTGCCGATCCCCACGTGGTTGGGGACAATATCGAGTATCTGGCCCATGCCCCTGGTCCGCAGTTCCTTCATGAGGCCTTCGTATTCTTCCATGGTCCCCACTTCGGGGTTGAGGACACTGTGGTCAACAATGTCATACCCGTGCACACTGCCCGTCCTGGCGCCGAGATACGGAGATGAGTAGATGTCGCTTATGCCGAGGTCGTGGAGATACTGAACGATCCCTGCTGCGTCAGGGAACCTGAAGCTGCGGTTGAATTGCAAACGATATGTTGAAACAGGGATCCTCGTCACGTCTCCTGCCCTTTCCTCGTCTCCCCTCATGTCTCCTCCAGAACCGCGTTGATATCAAAATACAGCATTTCACCTATATATTTGAATATGCTCCGCCATTGTACCGCCTCCGCGTCCCCTGAGTTTGCCTTTGCGCTGAAATCCCGGTATACAGTTTTTGCAATCCTGTAGTAGAAGTTCTGCACCTGCCAGTAGTTAATGTCTATGGGGAACAGCCTGATCACTTCAAGCATGTTCCGCACCTCTGTCATCAGGGGGATATTCCCGGGAGCATCCTGAAGCATCTCCATGATGTTTTCAAGCCTGTGGCGCACAGTAAACTCTATATCCACCGAATCCAGGGGGAAGTCCCACCGCTTCATATCACGGGCCAGGTCCTGCACGCGGTCAACGTCCATCGTTTCACCGAGGAACATTTCCCTGATATCGAAATTCAGGGTGAATCCTGCTGCTGCCCGGAACTCCTTGGGCACGGGCATCCCTGTTTCATGAAAAAAACCCATCAGGAGCCGATTGCTGTTGTACATGGTCCTGTATGCAGCTCTGAACTCATCGAGTGTCTGTTCGATGATAAGCCGCAGGATCTTTCGCTGCTCATCTCTGAAGAGGTGAGCGAGGGAATAGTTGTTCATGCCAAAATGCTGGTCCATGAGCCTGATAATGTCCGCAAATGCCCCCTGTTCAAAGGCCCTTGATATCTCCGCTTTCATGGAACTGTAGGCCTCATCTCCGATAAAGGTCCTTACCCCGCCGTTCAGGGCATGATCGCCCATGTGAAGGACGCAGAAGGAGATAAGTTCCGCATCGAGGGTGATCCTTGACATGACCGATATCCTGCCCAGCGCAAGTTTTGTCTTGCCTGCCTCGATACGATGGAAATCATCCTGTGATACTTCATAACTGAAGATATCAGGCTTCTCCCTATAATCAGTGAAGAGCGAACTTATGGCAAAGTGGGCGCCGACTTTTTTGAGGTCAATCATCGCCGGCTTGACGAATTTCTCGTAGATACGGGCCCCGTCGCCATGTTCGGGGATGTTGCTTTTTGCCCGTCCGAGCCTTATCTTGAACTGGTCCTCGATCCTTCCCTTCGTGATGTCCTCGCACAGCTGTATCGCCCTGCCCGCATACTGGATTATCTGTACTGTTTCAAGTCCTGAGAGTTCGTCAAAGAACCAGCCGCAGCTTGTGTACATAAGCATGGCATGCCGCTGCATTTCAAGGAGCTTCAGGGCAGTTGTTTTTTCTTCCCTGCTGAGCTGTGTTCGGGAGTGCTGTGCAAAGAACCGGCTGATGCTGTCCTCCGAACGGTCCAGGACAACGCTAATGTACTCATTCCGTGCCTGCCAGGGATTTTTCAAAAGGGTCTTTCCCGTGGACTCATACCTGAACGTGATTTGCTCCCTGAGCCAGTCCAGGGCTTCGCGCAGCGGCTGTCTCCACTGCTGGTCCCAGTGTGCATATCCCCCGGAATTGCACCCGCAGTCGCTCCTCCATCTCTCTATCCCGTGAACGCAGCTCCATGAAGAACGCTCGAATATCTCTACCTCGTGTGTCGGGGGGTGCTTCTCGAGATACTCCCCGTAATTCGACAGGCGTGCAAGACCGTTGGATTCTATATGATTGACTGCATGGGCAAGCGCCATGTCTCCGAACCGGTGATGGTGGCCGTACGATTCACCGTCAGTGGCTATGGACAGTATCTGGGGCCATTGTCTCGCGTCTGAAAATCCGCTCAGCAGCCTGTTCGCAAAGTCCTCGCCCCTGTTCAGGAGGTTCTCAAACGCAACGGCCTGCGAGATAGGGCCGTCATAGAAAAAAATAACGATCTTCCTGCCGGAAGGCAGTCTGCACAGATAGGGCATGGACGGATCAAGGCGGGATCCCTTTACGTCCTTCCACTTCCCGGTGCCGATCTTTCTTGTGCGTGATGCCTGACGCGGAGCGAGCAGGGTAAAGGTGATACCGTTCCCAGCAAGGACCTCCAGCGTGTCGATATCAACTGCCGTCTCCGGAAGCCACATCCCTTCCGGGTTACGGCCGAACCTGTAACTGAAATCCTTTATCCCCCAGATCACCTGCGTTGTCTTGTCACGCCGGTTCGCAAGGGGCATGATCATATGGTTATACGCCTGGGCGATCGCATTGCCGTGACCTGACCTCCATTGCATGCTCTGCCTGTCCGATTCTCTTATGGCTTTGTAGACTTCAGGGGTATTATGTTCCATCCAGGAAAGGACAGTAGGTCCGAAGTTGAAACTGATCCTTGCGTAATTGCTTATGATGTCGACGATACGCATGTCACCGTCAAGGATCCGCGTTGCCGTATTCGGCGCATAACATTCGGCCGTGATGCGTTCGTTCCAGTCGTGATACGGGTGTGCCGAGTCCTGTATCTCGACCGCTTCCAGCCAGGGGTTTTCCCTCGGCGGCTGGTAAAAATGCCCGTGAATGCAGAGATAACGTTCCATCAGGCAGTTCCCTCTTTCAGAAACAGGGCAAAGCTTTGCGCCCTCACTGTTATCGCGTGTCCGTTCTTTGTTCTGTCCGGCAGGGTCGATCCCGGGCCTTCCCATGAGGCATCCGAAGAATCAATTATCCTCTTCCATGCCCCCGGGGGCAGTCCCGCGTTGTGCAGGACATCGGCTGAGTTGAAATTAAATATGATAAAAGCCTGGCTCTCGCCATTCCCGCGTTCCATGGTAAGTGTCCTGTCCCCTTCAGAACAGTGCACGTGGAGGTCTTCCTTGCTGAGATGCGAGAGACAGGGAGTTTCCCTTCTGAGTCTGATAAGGTATCTATAGAGCTCCCTCATGGTCCGGTATTTCCCTTGTCCTCTTTTGTCCCAGTGTATCCTGGACATCATGAATGTATCTGCGCTCTGGGGGTCGGGCGGTTCACCCTGCCAGGCAAAGAGGTTGAATTCATCCCTTCTGCCTTTACGCACAGCCTCAACAAGCGCCGGGTCCGTGTGGCTGATAAAATAACAGAACGGCGAGTCCTCACCGTATTCCTCTCCCATAAAGAGAAGCGGAATGAACGGGGAGAAAAGGACAATCCCCGCTGCGAGTTTCAATGATTCAAACGACAGTATGACGGACAGCCTTTCACCACGCATCCTGTTGCCGACCTGATCATGGTTCTGAGAGAAAACAGCGAACTGTCCTGCAGGCCTGTCAAGAGATGAATTACCCTGGTTCCTTTTTCTGTATGCCGAGTATTGTCCTGAATAGGTAAAACCCTCTCTCAGCGCCCTTGCAAGGTGTTCCATCTCTCCAAAATCAATATAGTACCCGTCGGTCTCCCCGGTCAACAGGGTATGTATGCAGTGATGGAAATCATCAGACCACTGTCCATGAAGACCATATCCCCCGTGCTCACGGGGCCTTATTGCCCGCGCATCATTCAGATCGCTCTCTGCGATGAGATAAAATGTTCTCCCCCTGTTCGCGGAAAACGCATCGACCCTCTCGGAGAGCTCAAGGAGGAACGGCCGCGCACTCATATCGGCGATACCATGAATCGCGTCAAGACGGAGGGCGTCGACGTGGTAATTAGCGAACCAGTGAAGCGCATTTTCTATAAAATAGTTTCTCACTTCATTACTGTAGGCATCATCAAAATTTATTGCCTCACCCCACGGGGTCCTGTATTTGGCCGTGAAATAAGGACCATAATCCCACAGGTAGTTCCCTTCAGGCCCGATGTGGTTGTACACCACATCAAGGATGAGGCTTATTCCCTGTTTATGGCATTCGTTGACGAGACGCTTCATGCCTTCAGGCCCGCCGTATGAATGCTGTACCGCAAAGGGATATGTGCCGTCATAGCCCCAGTTGCGCTCCCCGGGGAACTGGGCAACCGGCATTATCTCGATGGCATTTACCCCGAGGTGGTAAAGTTCGCTGAGCCGTGGAATGATCGCCTCAAAAGTGCCTTCCGGCGTAAACGTACCCACATGAAGCTCATACATGATCATTTCATGAAGCGGGAGCCCATTCCACATCCGGTCCTCCCACGTGAACGATCCGTGGTCTGTGACCTGTGAGGGGCCATGCACTCCCTGCGGCTGTGAGGCGGACACAGGATCGGGCCTGTCACGTTCGCCGTTGAGACGGTAATAATAAAGCGCACCCGGCAGTATATCATCCAGAGCGACTGTCCAGTAGCCGGTACGGTCCTTTGTCATGGGATAAAGCCTTTTGTCCGGCGAGACGATCTTCAGCTCGACCTTATTCAGGAAGGGTGCCCATACCGTAAATGTGCACGTGCCGTTGCGGTACAAAGCCCCTATGGTCATCTGCGGTCCCTCATATATTTAAAGATAAGGATCCCAAGCGGGGGCAGGGTCAAAGATATTGAATGATACCTGCCGTGGCAGGGCACCGGAGTGGAACTGACTCCGCCTGTATTGCCATGACCGCTTCCTCCGTATTCCCGCGCGTCGCTGTTCATGGCCTCCTGCCAGAACCCCGCTTCAGGAACGCCCACGCGGTAATTATATCGTGGCTCGGGCGTGAAATTACAGACCGTGAGTATCATGCTGTCGCGCTGCCGGCCCTTTCTGAGAAAACTGACAATGCTGTGCTCCCAGTCGCTTGTATCCACCCACTCAAATCCTTCAGCGATGAAGTCAAGCTCAAACAGCGCGGGTTCCTGCCTGTAAAAATGGTTCAGGTCTCCGACCCAGAGCCGCAACTCCCGGTGGGCAGGGTATTGCAGTGCATACCATTCAAGGCTCTCCTCGTGGCTCCACTCCCTCCACTGGCCGAACTCTCCTCCCATGAAAAGGAGCTTTTTCCCTGGATGGGCGAACATGTATCCGAAGAGCAGTCTCAGGTTGGCGTTCTTCTGCCATTCGTCTCCGGGCATTTTGCCTATGAGCGAACCTTTTCCGTATACGACCTCATCATGGGAAAGCGTGAGCACGAAATTCTCACTAAAGGCGTACACGATGCTGAAGGTGAGCTGGTCGTGATTGTACTTTCTGAAGACCGGGTCGTTTGAAAAATACTTCAGGGTGTCATGCATCCAGCCCATGTTCCATTTCATGCCGAACCCCAGCCCTTCCAGATATGCGGGACGCGACACCATCGGCCATGCCGTAGATTCCTCTGCCATGGTCTGCGTGTCAGGATAATTTTCATACACGGCCTCGTTCAGTTTCCTGAGGAAATGAACGGCCTCTAAATTTTCCCTTCCGCCGTATTCGTTTGGTATCCATTCTCCCTGACTGCGCGAATAATCAAGATAGAGCATGGATGCCACTGCATCCACCCTGATGCCGTCGGCATGGTATTTATCAAGCCAGAAGAGGGCGCTGCTTGTGAGAAAATTCCTCACTTCATGCCTGCCGTAATTGAAGATATAGCTTTTCCATTCAGGATGAAACCCCTGCTTCGGGTCCGAGTGCGAGTACAGATGGGTCCCGTCGTAATAGACCAGTCCGTGCTTATCATCAGGGAAATGGGAAGGGACCCAGTCGAGGATTACGCCTATCCCGCTGCGGTGCAGGTGGTCGATGAGATACATGAAGTCCTGCGGGGAACCGTACCGGCGTGTGGGCGCGAAATATCCGGTCGTCTGGTATCCCCATGAGCCGTAGAAAGGGTGCTCCATAACAGGCATCAACTCTACATGCGTAAACCCCGATTCATTGACATATTCCGCAAGGGAGTGCGCCATTTCCCTGTAGGTGAGATGACGGTTGCCTTCTTCAGGCACCCTCCTCCAGGANNCCGAGATGCACTTCATATATGGACATAGGGGCGTCGAGGGAATTATATCTCTGCCTGTTCCGCATCCAGTCGTCATCATTCCATTGATATCCCAGGTCCCGGACGACTGATGCTGTTTTGGGGGGCGGTTCCCATGAAAAAGCGAACGGGTCGCCTTTTTCGGCTGCATACCCCTGATTATGGGAGACGATATAATATTTGTACACGGAGCCGTTTTCAAGGCCGGGGATAAATCCCTCCCATATGCCTGAACCGTCCCATCTTACCATGAGCGGATGTGACTGCCTGTCCCAGCCGTTGAAGTCCCCGACCACAGCGACCGCCTTTGCATTCGGCGCCCATACCGCGAAATGAACACCCGGGACACCGTCAACGGTCATCAGATGAGAACCCAGTTTTTCGTAAAGCCTGTAGTGGTTGCCTTCCCTGAACAGATAGATGTCATGGTCCGTGAGCGGACTTGCGGTGTATAAAGGCCCTTTCACATGGGTGTTCATATCATTTTTGTCCGCCATTTCTGCACCTCCCTCTTATAAAAAACTTTCCAGAATGTTCTTTATCCCCCGGGCAGGTATGATCACCCAGTCCGGCCGGTTGTTAAGCTCATATCCCAGCTCATAGACCGCTTTCTGGAGGAGAAAGGCATTCAGCAGTATCTCAAGTTCATCCCGTTCCTTCGGGATGAATACGGCATCTCCCGCGGCATCCAGGTACGAGCGGAGGAACATCCCGCTTACATAGCAGTACCACAGGTCCGCCCACGGCTCAAGGACCGGTATATCCTCCGGGCGGAGCGATTCACGCTTAAGGATGGCGCTGTATGCCGCGTAGTGAAAGGAACGTATCATGCCTGCAATGTCCCGTATGGNNACCTGGCCGAGATGGTAATCGCCGTGATACCTTATTTTTGTAGTTGAAAGCTTTTTCTTGAGTATCCTTCTGAATGCATCAAGGATTTCCTGCTCTGACGCGAGCAGTTGCGATATTTCCTGTTTCACCTGTCCGGACATTTTTTTCATATTCTCCCGCGTAAGCTGCATTGTCTTGATGGTAAGAATCCTCATGGACTGGTACACGGACCTCTGGTAAAGCATAGAGAACGGCTCGGGTGAAAAATCGGGGTCCTCAGGACGGGACGACAGGGCTGCATGCATTTCTGCTGTCCTCCTGCCCAGCAGTGACACCATCTCGAGATAGAAACTGCCTATCAACTCGCTGACCTCCGAAGGGATGTCTGCGGACTGCATGTCACAGAATGAAGGAGGCTGCTGAAGGTCCTCAATCTCGGTTTTTGCCGAGAGGACTTTCTCGAAATATTGCATGACCGTGTTGGCAGTGAATGTCCAGCAATCGCCCTGGTTCGGGACAAACCCCTGCAGATGTCCTACGGTCACAGGCTTGGCGCCACGCCGTCTGTACTCGATGACTCCGGCAAAGGGAGGAATTCTGGTGAACCCGGTTTTTTCGGTCAGGAACCTGATTATTTCAACATCGGGGTTTGTGCCTTCCTCCAGCTTCCTGTAGAGCTTGAGGAATAATATATTCTCATAGAGAAACGATGTGTTGCTCTGTTCCGCCCTGAGCACCTGTGAGGGAATGGGCGGTTTCCTGTCCCCGATTATGCGTTTGAAGAGTTTGCCGGGGAAGGCGTTTATCTCTCCATACAGGCCCTTCGCAGTCTTTTTCCTTTCGATCATGCTGAGCAGGTATGCCTGAAATCCTTCGTTATATATCGCGTCATATATGATGCCGCTTTCACTTTCCGTCCGTACGCGTGCCACGATGATATGCGGCCTCTCCTCAATGATTTTATCAGCGGTATCTCCTGAGACAAACGATACGGGAAGGGTATACTGTTCGGAGGAGCTGTCGGTATAACTTACCTCAAGAAAGAGCAGCCTGGCGACCGGTACATGATCCCCGACGGCGATATTCTCGGATATACGGACCTTCTGTATCTTCCGCGCCTTGCCGCCGAACCATCTGCACCCTGATATGAATTCAGGCAGGAGTTCCTTTTCGATCCTGGCCTTTGCCTTGTCTAAAAATATGTTTTCCCATTTCCCCCTTACGCTGATTTCGGGAACAACGGTCATGAAATCACTCATCATGATGGTGTCCTCGTCTTTTTTCAGAGAGAACCAGTAATANNAAGGTCCAGCTCTACCGCCTGTGAGAACCGCGACAGGTTTATTACCACCAGTATTATCTCGTCATTATACTCGCGAATAAACGAGAGGACTTTTGGATTGTCCGAAGGTATGAATTTGATCGTCCCGCGTCCGAACGCCTTGAACCTCTTGCGCATTGCGATGACGCGCTTCATCCACCAGAGCAGCGACGAAGAATTCACCTGCTGGTTTTCCACGTTCAGTGCCTCGTAATGATACTCGGGATCAATGATGACTGGCAGGTACAGCCTCTGGGGGTTTGCCCTGGAAAATCCGGCGTTTCTGTCGGCGCTCCACTGCATGGGGGTCCTGACGCCGTTCCTGTCGCCCAGATAATAGTTGTCCCCCATCCCTATTTCATCGCCGTAATATATTACCGGTGTTCCGGGCAGGGAAAAGAGCATGATGTTCAGAAGCTCCATGCGGCGCTTGCTATTACCTACGAGAGGGGCCAGCCGGCGGCGGATGCCGAGATTGATCCTCGCTTTCGGGTCACGCGCGTATACCTTGTACATATAGTCCCGCTCCTCGTCTGTGACCATTTCGAGCGTGAGCTCATCGTGGTTCCTCAGGAACATCGCCCACTGACAGGAAAAGGGGACATCCGGCGTTTGTCCCAGTATGTCGATGATCGGAAAACTGTCTTCCATCTCGAGCGCCATGAATATCCTGGGCATCACGGGAAAATGAAAGGCCATGTGGCATTCCTTTCCCCCGCCGAAGTATTCGGCCGCATCCTCGGGCCATTGATTGGCCTCTGCAAGGAGCATCCTGTTTTTGAATTTGCTGTCAACATGGGCCCGCAGCTTTCTCAGCACGGTATGGGTCTCCCGGAGGTTTTCGCAGTTGGTCCCTTCCCGCTCAAAGAGATACGGGACCGCGTCAAGCCTGAGGCCGTCAACTCCCATGTCGAGCCAGAAATCGAGGATATGGAACATCGCCTTCTGCACCTGGGGATTGTCAAAGTTCAGGTCGGGCTGGTGTGAATAAAAGCGGTGCCAGTAGTAACTCTTTGCGAGCGGGTCCCAGGCCCAGTTGGACGGCTCGAAGTCAAGAAAGATTATCCGTGCGTCAGTGTATTTATCGGGGGTGTCGCTCCATACATAAAAGTCCCTTGCCGGAGACCCTTTCTTTGCCTTCCGTGCCTTCTGAAACCATGGATGCTGGTCCGAGGTATGGTTGAGCACGAGCTCTGTGATGACCTTCATGCCCCTGCGGTGGGCCTCTTTCATGAACGCCCTGAAGTCCCTGACCGTTCCGTAGTCCGGGTTTATGTTGAGATAGTCCGCGATATCATATCCGTCATCACGCAGCGGCGACGGATAGAAAGGCAACAGCCATATGGCAGTGACCCCGAGGTCCTCAAAGTAATCGAGTTTCTTTATAAGTCCGCGGAAATCGCCTATGCCGTCATCATTGCTGTCAAAGAAGGTCTTGACATGAAGCTGGTATATTACCGCGTCTTTGTACCAGCGCGGATCATCGTCAGATATATTCTGGCGTGCGGACACAAAAATACCTCCTTACATAAAGTAGTCGAAGTCCGACTCCCTTTTGAGCCTCCTGCGTAGCCTGAATATGCATCCGGGAAGCACCTGGGGATTCAGTTCAACAAAGTTTTTTTCCCCATGCCAGATGTATTTGTCGTCACCAAGCAGGTCATGGACAAGATACGGCTGGGAAGGGTCAATGCCGAGTTCCGTTATGGGGACATGCACCCATCCCGACTGCGTGTGATAGGGGTCCAGGTTAACGGCAACCAGTATAATGCTTGAAAGGTCCTTCGTCATCTTACCGTAAAAAAGGATGAAGCTGTTTTCTGATTCGTAAAACGTGAGATTCCAGGGCGAATGAAGGGCCGGATTTTCCCGCCGTATCATGTTGATCCTCGCGATAAGGTCTCTGAGGTTGCCAGGCGTGTCCCAGTCCCAGTGCCGCACCTCGTACTTCTCTGAATGCAGGTACTCTTCCTTTGACGGTATTGCCTCGCTTGCGCACAGCTCAAAGGAAGGCCCGTATATCCCGTAATTAGATGAAAGCGTTGCCGCGAGTATCAGCCGTATAATATGCACCGGCCTCCCTCCGTACTGGAGGTGCTCCGGGAGTATGTCCGGGGTGTTTGGCCAGAAATTGGGCCTGAAGTACTCTCTCACCTCGGTATTGAACAGCTCGGTTATATAATCCATGAACTCGCCCTTTGTGTTCCTCCAGGTGAAATATGTATAGGACTGGGTAAACCCGATCCTGGCAAGTTCGTACATCACCTTTGGCCGGGTAAAGGCCTCTGCAAGGAATATCACCTCGGGATGTTCCTTTTTGATGTTGCTTATGAGCCACTCCCAGAAGGGAAATGGTTTGGTATGCGGGTTGTCGACCCTGAAAATGCGCACCCCCCTGTCTATCCAGAACTGAACCACGCTTCTCAGTTCCTCCCACAGGTCCTGCCAGTGGTCTGTTTCGAAATTCAGAGGGAAAATGTCCTCGTATTTCTTCGGCGGGTTCTCCGCGTACTGTATAGTGCCGTCAGGCCGCAGCGTGAACCATTCAGGGTGTTCTTTCACGTACGGATGGTCCGGGGAGCACTGAAAGGCGAGGTCCATGGCAAGATCAATGCCGAGGTCCCTGGCCTGTGAAACGAGGCTCTCAAAATCTTCTATGGTGCCGAGATGCGGGTGTGTGCTCTTGTGGCCCCCTTCAGCCGCGCCTATGGCCCATGGACTTCCCACGTCGTCTGCCTCCGCCTTTGGCGAATTGTTTTTCCCTTTCCTGTTCGTCACCCCGATAGGGTGGACCGGCGGGAGATAGAATACGTCAAAGCCCATGCGTGCGATTTCCGGTAAAAGCGCCTCGCAGTCCCTGAAGGTGCCGTGTCTGCCGGGTTCAGGAGCACAGGACCGGGGGAATCGTTCATACCATGAACTGAAGCCTGCCTTCCTGATGTCGACGGTCACTTCAAGCTCCCTGAAATAGACTGACGCAAGATCAAAGCGCGGATATCCGGCCATCAGTCCGCTCAGTTCATCCCCGAGGGCTGCGGATACGGCCGCTTCTGTTTCCGGAGTATTCTTCAGGACATGTATTATATCCGCCAGTCTTTTTTTCTCGTCACCCGATGCAGCGTTTGAGGCCTTTTTGATGAGTTCGATCCCGACGAGCAACGGGACGTTCAGGTCCTGGCCGGCGTCCACTCTTTTCTCCAGGTCTTTCTGCCATGTCCTGAAATGATCGACCCACGCCCGGACCGTATAAAAATATTTTCCGGTGCGTTCCACGGTGAACTCGCCTTCCCACCTGTCGTTATTGATATATTTCATCGGGGCTTCCTTCCACCTGCTGTCCGTACCGCTTTTGTACAGGAGCGAGGCAGAGACGGAATCATGGCCGTCAGTGAATATGTCGGCCGTGACCGTGACTCCTTCACCAATGACCCTCTTGATGGGATATCTGCCCCCGACGATCTCGGGCCTCACATGCTCGATAATAACTCTTTTTCTGCCGTCATCCATGATGTCACCTGTCGTTGCATTAAATTTTATCATGTTATTCCCAAGTTGCATAACCGGGCCCCGGTTTACGCACAAGATGAGCTACTATTTAAAAATGCAGGACATTCAGTCCTTCCTGCTCAGCTGCTTTATTCAGGCCGTCATCTGCGGAAGAGAAGAATAAGGAAAGGCCGGGCTGTCCTCTCAATATCAGCTTTGCGGCCGATAGATGAATGGCATTAAAGCGCTTCAATTTATATTGCTTGACCAGACGCCCCGTCTCGATCTCGTCAAAATCTGTTGAGGCAAAATGCGGCCAGTCTTTTGTAAATGCCGTCATAAGCGTATTGTAATGTTCTCTTGATATATCTTTTTTTCGGAACCTGTTTTCAAGTGCTGATATCATTTCTGTATACGCCACCCTGCATGTCGCAACGACCTCGGCTGTATGGATCCACTTCCTGAGCATGTCGGAATGTTTTTCCTCAGTATAAAGCTTAACAAGACTGCTTGTGCCGAGATACAGGATCAAACCCTCTCCTCAAGGACCGTGACGGACAGCGGCTTCCCCTTCATGGTGGTTCCGTGTACCCCTTCGGGCTTTCCGCCTGCCCATTTTGCCACTCCGGAACCGACAAGCTGTAATATCCTTTTTCTTTCCGGTGAAACCTGGACGATGACTGCCACTTCCTCTCCATGGTCGGTAATGACTATGTCTTCGCCCTGGCGGACCATATTTATATAACTGCTCAGTTTGGCCTTCAACTCCCTTATTCCGACAGTATGTACCCTTTCGTTTTCTTCCATAATGGTTACAATAATAGCAAAATGTAGTCACAAAGTCAAACTAAAGAAACCACAAACATATGGTGCCCCATTTTTTATTCCGTATCATTCATTGTGTGTTANNCGTTTTTCCATTGCACCTGCCTTCCCGCATGAATTATGCGGGATAGAAATAATGCACATCAATGCGTAGAATAATGAGCTATGATGAATCTGCCGGCCCGTTCGAAAAATATTATCGATGAGTGCTATGGACGGTCGCTGCAGCTGCTTAAAAGGAATTCAACACAGCAGGGGGTCATCGCCTGCACAGACTCCGCGAAATCCGCAGCGCGGCATTATGCGGGCATCTTTGGGCGGGACGCAGCGATCTGTGCACTCGGCATGGTTGTCTCAAAAGACCCTGAACTGCTTCAAAGCGCAAGGGCCGGGATATTAACTCTCTCGCGCTATCAGGCGCCCAATGGCCAGATACCCAAATATGTCAAACCGGAACTTGAAGAGGTCGACTTCTGGTATGCGGGATGCATAGACGCAACGCTCTGGTGGCTCATCGCGGTGGATTTTTATGACCGATATGCACCCGGCGATCATATCAGAAAAACGCTGGACCGTGAGGTGACCCTTGCGCTTCAGTGGCTGTTATGCCAGGAGCACCAGCGACTCTTTCTGGTCCAGCAGAATGAAGCGAGTGACTGGGCGGACATCATGCCGAGGTCCGGTTTTGTACTTTATTCCAACGCGCTCTGGTATTATGTGAAATCAGTATACGGCATAAAAACCGCTCAGAAGACAAGGCATTATGTAAGATATATTTTCTCCCCGTTTGACCAGCAGGCACCCGAAGAGCGACGCGCCAGTATCCTGGCCCACTATATTAAAAACCGCTCAAGGCGCAGTGACTTTTTCCTCAGCTTCGTCAATTTTTCATTCTGGGGCGAGGAAGTCGATGTCTTCGGCAATATACTGTCCGCCCTCTTAAGGCTGACGAGCGTTTCACGGGCTCACAGAATGACTGAGCAGCTCATGAACATAAATGCGCATCACCCGTATCCCGTCAGGTCAGTGCATACGCCTATCCGTAAAAACAGCCCGCTGTGGAGACCTTATATGCAGCGGCATCAGCAGAATTATCCCCATCAATACCATAACGGGGGGATATGGCCTTTTACCGGCGGCTTCTGGGTCATGCTCCTCTCAAAGGTAAAGAGGCATGCGCCTGCATGGAAGGAGCTTGAGCGGGTAGCGGAGGCGAACGGCCTCAATAACTGGGAATTCAATGAATGGCTTCACGGAAAGACGGGCAGGCCCATGGGAATGGCCGGGCAGTCATGGAACGCTGCCATGTATATCCTTGCGTATCACTCGCTCGCCGAGAAGAAAAATCTGCTCTGAAACGTCCGGATCAACCTGAGAACGGCAGGTATATCCACGGATTTCACAGATAAAGACAATGATATAAATAAGACAGGCATATTTATATATTCATCCAGAAGGGGAAAGGCAAAAGTCAGGTCAACTTGTCATGATCAGTGGTAATGTGGGTCCCAATACCTTTATCAGGATCACTGATATTTGGCGATCTCAAACCGTTCTGACTCCAGATACTCTATTGCGGCATTTATATTCCTTCGTTTCCCTATCAGAAGGAGGACGTCCCCGGATGCAAGCACGAAATCGGGGGGAGGATTCTGGTGGACCCTGTCCCCCCTGTGGACCCCGATGATCGTAACGCCTGTTTCAGTCCTCAGGTACAGTTTCATGATGGAGAGCCCGCTCACCCGGGAATCTTTCTTTATCAGGTACGTCTCTGTCTCGATGTGCTGCAGAATCTCATCCCTCTCCGAGAGGGGTTTCCTGGGAAGCCGCACGGTTCTTAATATGCTGTAGCCGTCTTTTCTGATGCTGTCGATGTAATCCATAATCACATTCCTCGGGAGCTGATACCGGCTGAGGACCCGTGAAAATATTTCGACGGACGTTTCGAACTCCTCCGGGATTACCTCATCGGCGCCCAGCTTCCTGAGTTCGTCGACCTCGGCCACGTATCTGGTCCTTACGATTATATAGATGTCCGGATTTTCCTGTTTTGCTACTGCCACAATTCTCCTTATCGATACCGGATCGGATATGGCGATCACGAGCAGCCGTGCACGTTCAATTCCTGTCTTGTGGAGGATTTCCTTTGATGTGCCGTCCCCGTAATAGATAGGCTCGCCCTTTGACTTCATCTCCTTCACCGTATCGCTGTTCATCTCGAGCACAGCATAAGGGATCTCAGTCTTCTTCAGGACGCGTGCGAGGTTCTTTCCGTTCAGGCCGAACCCGAGGATAATGACATGGTCGCGGATACTCTCCGGGTATCCTTCCTTCTCCCGGAGGTCCCTGAACCTCGCCACTTTTTCCAGCATATGTCTCGACGCGATCCAGGCCGATGCGGACGGCGCGGACCTCAGCATCAGCGGCGTCATCATCATGGTCGCCACAGAAGACGAGAGAAACAACTGGTAGAAGTCTTCAGTCATCAGCCCGGAGGCCCTGCCTGCAACCGCGAGAATAAATGAGAACTCACCTATCTGGGCAAGACCGAGTCCTGTGTGCACAGACGTCCGGAGGGGGGTTCCCAGGGAAAGTGATGCAATCATCCCCGTCACTATCTTGAGGCCGAATATCAAAAGTACCGCAACGGTTATCATGAAGACATGATCAAAGATATATTCAATATTAAGGAGCATTCCCACCGACACAAAGAACATCCCAAGGAAGCTGTCCCTGAATGGCAGTATGTCTGATATCGCCTGATGGGCATATTCGGATTCCGATATTATGAGGCCGGCCAGAAAGGCACCGAGTGATAGAGATATGCCGAACCGTGAGGTCAGAAAGGGAATGCCGAGGCATATAAGTATGATCGTCGTGATGAAAAGCTCCCTGCTTCGCGTACGCACCACCTGATGCAGAATCCCGGGGACTATCCATCTTGCGCTTGCCAGTACGACAGCGATAATCAGGCCCGCCTTCCCTATCGTCAGTGCCAGATCAGCAGTCTTTATATGTTCCCCGGAGAGCGCCGGGATCAGGAGCATAAGAGGAATGACGCAGAGGTCCTGAAATATCAGCATCCCCGTCATTACCCTCCCGTGAGGGGAGTCTGTTTCCCCGCGTTCCGAAAGGATCTTGAATACAATGGCGGTGCTGCTCAATGCGGCAAGAAAACCGACAAAGACTGACCTGCCTGTATGCCCGGTAGCGAGGTATGCTACCGAACCGAACAGCGCGATCGTGAGGAGGACCTGGACCCCGCCTCCGCCCAGAACAGACTTTTTCATCTTCATAAGGCGGGTCAGGGAAAATTCTACCCCGATCGTGAAGAGAAGGAGGATGACACCGATTTCTGCGAGGATCTCCACTGAGCGGACGTCTCTGACTATGCCGACGTCGTGCGGTCCGATAATGACCCCGGCAACAATGAAACCGATAATGGAAGGGACCTTCAGCCTGTGAAGCGCGAACACGACCAGCGCTGACACGCCGAATATGATCATCAGTGATTTCAGGAATTCTGGTTCCACTGCGTTTCCCCTCTCATCAGCCAGTTACGGGTGGGTACCTTTACTTTGTAAGCAAGCGCATGTCCTGCTGCCCTGTCTTTTACTTCTCAGATGACAGAGTGTGCATCACTTTTCCTTCTTCATCTTTTCAATGCCTTTCATAATGCTGCCGGAAATGCTTCCATCCCTGGGCTTGAAATCGACGTTTTCAATGTCCTTCATTTCCTTTCCCTTTTCTACGGTGATAGAAGTGGTTTTGGAAATTGAAAGCACCTGGCTCGGGTATACGCTCCTGTGGCCTGTCATGAGAAAACTGATTACGCATGCGACTGCGGCATAAGGGGCGACCCGCGGCCCGAACAGCTCCACAGCCATGATACTTGCGGAAATCGGGGTGTTGGCCGCGCCCGCAACCAGGCAGACCATCCCGATTGCAGCAAAGACATTTCTGCTTAATCCGAAGATGTCGGCAAACGCGCTGCCAGCCGTTGCGCCGACGAAGAATATAGGGGTTATGATGCCCCCGCTTCCCCCAAAGGCGAGCGTGATGGATGTGAACACCATCTTCAGCACAAATGCCGGCAACGGGATCTTCTCCCCGCCCAGCGCCGTCTCAATTGTATCAAGTCCCAGACCGAGATAGCGTGTTGAGAAAATGAATGCGAGGACGGCAAGGACAGAACCCCCCAGAAGTGCCTTGTAAAGATCATTCAGCGGTATCTTCTCGGCCACCCATTCGAAGAAACGCAGCACTTCCACAAAAAGGAGAGCGCATATCCCGAAGAAAATCCCGCTCATGCACACCCTTATGAAATAGACGCTGGTGAAGTCAGGGATGAAATTCAGCGGACCATGGAAATACGTCACCCCGAGCGCCGAGGACACCTGATAGCCGACAATGCCGGCGACAAAAGAAGGAAGGAGCACTTCATAAAGGAGCCCTCCGACAAAAAGCACCTCTACCCCGAACATGGCGCCTGCAATCGGGGTGCCGAATACGGTTGAAAAGCCCGCGCTGATCCCGCAGATCACGAGTTTCTTGCGGTCCCTGTCACCAAATCTGAAAAGGTCGGCGAATGCCGATGACAGTCCTGCCCCAATCTGCGCACAGGGACCTTCCTTGCCCGCTGAGCCGCCAGTTGCAATCGTTATGACTGTGGCAATGAGCTTGACAGGAACAACAAGCAGTTTTATCCTGCCGGAGTGTTTATGGATAGCTTCAATGACCTTTTCCGTGCCGTGGCCTTTTGCCCCCGGGGCGAGATATTTGATTACCAGTGTACTCAAGAAAAACGCGACGGGCAGGAGCAGGTAATAATAGTTATATCCAGATGCCTTTCCGATTGAATATTCCAGTGCCTTCAGGAAGGCGGTAGTTGAAAGACCGACAATGACCCCTACGCAGGATGCGAGGAACAGCCATTTAATGACGCTGATAAACAGTACGGATTCTTCTATAAATTTCTTCTTCATTAATTGATTCTGCGCATACCTTTCTCCCTCTGCCGGAAGGGGAGGGGGACTATATGAACATACCACAGGTAATGATTAATTGCCTGTTTCATCTACGATCACCTTACCGGAGAGATCGCAGGGGAGCATGTCTGAGCTATAACTCCAGAATATTCTTCCCCTTATTCTCCAGTGAATACCATATGGACAGGTAATCCCTTGTCTGCCTTGTTATCAGGAAATTGTTCCTGACATACTCTCTGCCTTTTTCTCCCATCCTTCTGGCCATTTCAGGGTTGTTCAGATACTGTCTTATCCTGAATGCCGCTCCCTCGACCGAATGTACGAGAAACCCGGTGGCCCCGTGCACAATCTGAAGCGGAATCCCGCCGACGGCGCCCCCGATTACGGGTTTGGCCTTCCACATCGCCTCGGAGACGGTGAGACCGAACCCTTCTTTAAGGGATTTCTGGAGAATGATGGTGGCCCCGCGCTGCAATGCATTTATGTCCCTGTCGCTGAAAGGAGGCAAGAGATGGATGTGGATGTCGGGATCATCAGAGGCATAATCCCTTACCTCGTTTAATACCATTTCCCCCTCAGGGTCGTCGGTAGCCGGGCTCCCGGCCAGCACCAGAATACAATCGTTATATTTCCTTACCGTTTTATACGCCTCTATCACGCCCACCGGGTCCTTGAATCTGTCAAACCTTGAAACCTGCAGAAGGATGGGCCTGTCCACGGGTATCTGTAACCGGTTCATTGTTTCACTGATTTCTTCGTGCGTGAGGTCCCTGTTCTTGTCGCTCAGCGGGTCAATGGACGGAGGGATTATGAATTCGTCTATTGCCATGGCCCTTGCAAATCTGGCGACCGAAAAAACAGCGGCATTATATTTTGAACAATAGCGCATCAGGTAATCACAGACTTCTTTGACCGGATTAGATACATCAATGTGGCACCGCCATATCCATTTCCCTTTTTTCCTGAATTTAATGAGCGGGGCAGGCTGGGGGTCATGGATCAGGACGGCATTGGCCTCGAGATCGAGTCGTCCGGCATTGATCTTGTTTATTTCATAATGATGGTCCCACATGTCCTTGGTTATCGTCTCCGGATTGCCCTGAATGGCGTTGTGGATCTTTTTTGTGATGTCAAAGAACCTATCGTCGCCTTCTATGATCTCCCACCTTGTCTTGATCCCCAGCCCGTTCATTATCGGGATCATTCTCTGGAGTATTTCCGCCACGCCGCCACCGGCCTTTGTGGAATTTATATGAAGGAACGATTTCTTCTTCAGTTTAGCTCCAAGCTTCTGAAGGAGCAGCAGGTCGCCTGTCGGGGATATCCCGGAATAGTGTGAAATCATTTTTCTATGACCTCCATGTCCCTCTTCACGGCGTCTTCAACCACTTCTATGATGTGCTCCCTTATCCCCTCAACACTGTGCATTAACGGGTCGATCGCCCGGACCCTGTCGGCAAGATCCTTTTTCAGAAGCACGTCCTGTATCCAGGCGGAAAAATCATCCACCCCGCTGCCGAGGCGTATCCTCGCTTCATAGAAATGATAATAGATGCACCCGGCGTCTATGTATTTAATGGCGATGAGGAACTCCGCAAGGTTCTGCACCCGTACCCCTGCCGGGAACGTAAGCGTGACAGTCTGGTTGAAATAAAATTCCTCTCCGGCCATCGCCTCTCTCGGCTCAGGGAACCTGTCCAGATATTCGTCTATTGTCTTGATAAGTCTTTCCCGTAACCCGGCTACGCTGCTGAAATCATACGGGTCTATACTTGAGAGGTGCTCTGACAGGGCACGTTCCTCAAGGCTCTCTCCGGCCCAGTGCGCGAAGTCGTTTGTGTATTCAAGGATATGTCCTTTCAGAAAGTACTGATAGGTATGATGGAAGATGGAGTCCTCACTTATTAGGGACAAAACTTCCCTGAGTTCGCGCAGGTTTCCGGCCTTTTTCCCTGTGGATTTCAGGATGCTTACACATTGTCTGAATTCAAAGAGATTTATATCTTCCATCCCGCTTCCTTTCTGAGATCAACTGTCGGACCTCGGTGTCCTCCCCGGACCGGTATCATAGCGTATCTCATGGGGTATTCTTATGTGAGGACCCCCTGATCATCTCAATGGGCAGATCCCTGCCGCAATGTTTGCACACGATCGCGTCTTCCTTGATAATCTCCGCACAATACGGACACTTTTTAGTATACCCTTTGGATACTAATGGCGGAAGCAATGCAATCACCACGATAAGTAAGGGAACGATTGCACAAAGGATGAACCATCCTACGGGGTGGCGCCCCTTTCTTCCGGCTATAATGCTCCCGGCAATGCCTGCAATGATGAGCAGTATGACATATCTAATCAATTGATCCCTCTATGATTCCCCGTTTATCTTTTCTGTATATCACCCACGCCAATAAATGGGACAGCCCCCGCACCCGTAACCTGCGGGAGGATCCCGTTCCATTTATCTATCGCCCTGAGATTGGCCTCTATCTTTCTCAGCTCGATAAGATCTCCTGAAATATTCGCTTTCTGCAGCCTCAGGGCCTCTGCCTCTGCCTTTGCTGCGGTAATCGTCTGCTCTGCTTCTATCTTTATCCTGTCGAGGTCTCTCTTTGCCTTAAGTGCGAGCTGTTCTGCTGTCTGTTTTGACTCAATGGCCTCCATGAATATCTTGGAGAAGCTGAACCCCACAATAGAGAATGCATCAACTGCGATGTTGTGCGCAAGGAGCCGTTCCGTAAGGGACAGTTTCATTGCATCGCTTACCGCCGGCCTCTTTGTAATAAGCTCTTCTGCGGTATACTTGGCGGTCACTGCCTTTACCACCTCCAGCACTGCAGGGTCTATGATTCGTTCTTTAAAGTATATGCCGATGGACTGATAGACAATATTTGCCTTGTCCGGGATGATATGATAGTTAATCGCAACGGTAGAGCTTACATCCTGAAGGTCAGCAGAGGCGGCCGCCGCATCTGTCTCTGCCTTCTGCACCTTGACGTCCACCCGTATAATCTCCTGCATGACGGGCATCCTGAAGTGCAGCCCCTCTCCATATACATTTTCCTGCACAGCGCCAAAATTAAGGACAACCCCTCTTTCCCCCGCCCCAATCTGAACCCATGGCCTCAACAACAGGAAAAAAACCAGGATTACTCCGATAATCAGCGCCACCCTCGTAGGTCCTTTCTTCATTGCAGACTGCATTGCCTCTTTTGCCATGTAGATATCTTTCTCTTGCATTATGCATCCTCCTTTATCGTTGAGAGTGCTCAGCAGTCTCGTTATTTACCCCTTGCTAATCAAGGGGGTGTTAAAGCCTCCAATCCTTCTCCTCTCTTACATACACGGTCCTGTGCGGAAACGGAATTTCGATGCCTTCCTGTTTGAACCTCTTGAAAATCCTCTTCCTCAATTCATGCTGGGCGGGATACTGGTCAACAAATTCCTTTACCTGACAGATAAGCGTAAAGTCGAGCGAACTGTCTCCAAAACCGGGGATGAATCTGACGAACGGCTCCGGGTCGCCAAGCAGCCCCGGGACATGTCCCACGGCGGTCTTTGCTTCCTCTATGAGTATCTTTTCCACTTTTTCAGGATCAGAGGAATAACTCACTCCGATCGGGATCAATAAGGACATTCTTTTTTCAGGGAGATAATAATTTGTAACGATGCTCTGCGACAGCTTGCTGTTAGGGATCACTACCATATTATTGGGCAGCATCCTTATCCTCGTGGTCCTCCACGTAATGTCTTCCACATACCCTTCCTGGCCGGACTCGAGTTTAATAAAGTCCCCGACTCTGACGGCTTTTTCTATAAGGATGTGAATGCCGGCAAAGAGATTTGCCAGGGTATCCTGAAGCGCGAGTGCGACCGCAAGACCGCCTACGCCGAGAGCTGTTATTAAAGGAGTAATTGAGATACCGAGCAGGGAAAGGATAATCAGAAAACCCAGAACCAGAATCGTCCCTTTTAAGATCCCGTAGGCGAGTCCTGTCGTCGGAATAGGAAGGTTAGCCTTCTGAATGTAACTGGTAAATATTTTACCTGCAAGATTAGCCGCAGCAATCGTCATCGCAAAGATCACGATGATGTAGATAGCCTTACTTATATAAAGGACATATTTTTCCGGAAGGTCGGAGACTGCTATGCCTATGTAGAGCACGACTGCGATGCACAAGTATATTGAGGGGGTTCTTACTGCCTTTATTATTATATCGTCGATTTTTGTGTCAGTTGCAGCCGCCCATTTATGCAGGATTCTGAATCCAATCCCTCTCAGCGCGAACAAGACGGCAGCTGACACCAGGGCAATAATCAGCGGAGTGATCATTTTGTGTACTATCCCAACGTCCACCAGTTTCTCCCCATGCCTTAAAAATGTTCCGGAAATATTATTTACAGCCTGCTATCCCCGGCCCTCTCCGGCATTTTCTTATCAGCAGAAGCAAAGACCGGGAGAACCGTCGCAGCAAGCTGCGTGTCCATGAGTTGCCTGAATTTCCGGAAATCAGCCATTACACTGCCTGGTATCGATTCGCCCCTTGGCACATTGATCCTCAGCGGATTGACCGGCCGGTTGTTTATCTTCATCTCGAAATGCAGGTGCGGGCCGGTTGAAAGACCGGACGATCCGACATACCCGATGACCTGGCCCTGCCTGACTTTCACCCTGTTTCTTGTCCCTTCACCGAACTTTGACAAATGGCCGTAGAGCGTTCTGTACCCGTTAGGGTGTTTGATCTCAACAAGTTTGCCGTAGCCCCTTTTGTAGCCGGCAAAGACAACTGTGCCGTCTCCGATAGCCGAAACCGGCGTCCACACGGGCGCGGCATAATCAATGCCGTGATGGGGACGATAGGTTTTCAATATCGGATGAAGGCGCGAGCGGGAAAACCCGGAGCTGATCCGCCTGAAATTCAGGGGCGCCTTGAGAAAGGCCTTCCTGAGTGACCTGCCTTTTTCATCGTAATAACCGGCAGTCCCTGCATGTTCATATCTGTACGCCCGGTAGGCCTCGCCGGCGTTAATGAATTCTGCGGAAAGGATATTGCCGAATTTCCTGAGTTCGCCGTCAAGGTAGTTGCCTTCAACCACGATCCTGAACACATCTCCGTTTCTCAGGTCTGTCGTAAAATCTATGTCCCATGCGAAGATGTCTGAAAGCTCCAGCGCAACCATAAGTTTCATTCCGCCTTCTCCCATGGAAGAGATCAGGTTGTCTTTTATGATACCGCCCAGATGAAGGGTCTTTTTTTCATATTCTATCATGTTCTTTTTCGCATAAAAACCGTTATCGCCGCGTATGACCTTCAGAACAGAGTCCTCATCTATCCAGTAGGACAGCGAATCAATGCGGTCAGAGTCATCTAAGACGATTTTATACGGCTGTCCGGGTCTCAGGTCCCTGAGCGGGTGAACACCGGAAGAGGCCTCCTTTAATTTGAAGAGCTCTTCGACCTCCAGACTGTTCCGTTTGAAGATGTCAAAAAAGGTCTCCCCTCGCGTAATGGTACCGGTGATTTCCTTGAGCTCTGACTGCTCCACGGGGTCCGGGGGCGCGGATACCTTCTCAGGGCCAATGTCCCTGTTCAGCATAAAAAACGCCAGGATGAGCAGCGCTACGACGAGCAAGAGAATCTTTTTTAACATTGGGCCTCCCTTCTTCTTAAAATATTAATTGAAAAAATACTGCAAATATAGTCTCTGCGAAAGATATTGCACATATTCCCGATAAAGAATGTGTGAGTGCAGTGAATTAATGTCAGGAAAAAAAGGGCGGGGAGAGGCCTGAAACAGAGGGGAGGGAACCTGTCTGGTGTTCCGGGATGGCATATCGTGATAAAGAGCTACAGGATTTCGGGGTGAAGTCAATCTCATGAAAGACATATTCTGCAGATTCTGACGGAGCACATTTGACAATACTGTGTGTACTCACCAGGGCATGGGCCTTTTTAAGAAGGAGCTGAACATTATGCCTGCTGCCCCCTGCATCGTTTTGTAGATCAGGCCCTGAAAGGAACAATTCCCAGACAACCCGGAGATTATTTATGCGGTGGTTTAACTGATACGCGGAATCGTTGCGGTCCGCCAGTCCGTCAATGGTGAAACACAAGGGTGACACCACATAAAGCAGAAAATTAATTGAGAAGAGCATTGCAACGGCATGTCTTTTCCGGAACAGCATTGTTTTTTTTAGCACATATAAGTAGTATAATGCAACCCGAAACTGGGTATTGAAGGGCTTTTATATTGAATTCCCAAATATATGCTGACGGATCTGCCGGCCCTTTTTGGGCCGGTTTTCTTTTGAGAGGTTCCGTAATCTTTCATGTTCTTGACAATCATGAGTAACATGATAAGCTTTGAGTAAGGTATATCAGGCAAGGCTTTTCCTGCAAGTCTGTGCAACTCTGCTTCGAAGGCCGACTGCACAGGAGTGAGAATGTAATGCAGCCATATAATATATTCAGGAGGCGGGTGTGAAGAATGTATTGATAACAACTACAGTCATATTCGGGTTGATTATTCACGTGCTCTTTTTTTCGTGTAGTGGTTCTTACGCGAATGGGAGCGCAGAGGACGCGCATCAGCACGATGCTCATTCGCTCAATGCGCATTCCCCGGCTGACAGCGGGATAAGGATATCCATGGCATCAGAGCCCGTGCAGCTCATGGCCGGGAAAACTGCAACCCTCTTATTCTCGGTAAAAGACCGGGAAGGGAGAGGTGCACAAGGGGTCTCAATTTCTCACGACAGGATCCTTCACGTAATAATTATCAGTGAAGACCTGAGTGTGTTTGCGCATGTCCATCCCGAGGATTTCGGGACGATCACCCCAGAGATGGTGAGGTCGGCGCAATTTGGCGTCCGCTATGAATTTCCCAGGGCAGGCAGGTATCTGGTCGCAGCGGATACCACGGTAAATAACACGCATATATCAAATCATTTCATGGTTGAAGTTGCCGGTCAGCCTGTGATGGCGGCTCCTCGGAAGGACCTGTCCGGAGAGAAGAAGTTCGGAGACTACGAGGTGACGTTTTCTCACTCCCCGGAACGCATTATCCCGAAAAAGGAAACGCTGCTGCGGTATGAGATAAAACAAAACGGCAGACCGGTCACGGACCTGGAAACATATCTCGCGGCGCCCATGCATATTGCGATTGTGTTAACCGATTTGAGCGATTTTACCCACGCACACGGCTCTGTTCCAGGCACTCATGCAGGACATCAGCCTGCCGGGCATGTTCACGGGACATCTCCCGACGGGTTCGGTCCTGTGATTGAAGCGAATGTGGTCTTTCCGGTCAAGGGGACGTACCGGATATTCAGTGAAGTGAAGCATCGGGGGAACGTCCTGGTGCTGGATTTTTCTGTTGACGTAGAATAAGTCAGTTACAAAAGAGATGACAGGGAGCCCTGGCCACTTTTGGGGGGATGCAGTTCTACGGACCGCTTTTAAGAGGATTCTGCCTCTCAACGATAAACACTCCTGCGGTCATTAACACGTTGGTAACTATGATGACGAAGAATGTATAGTACATGAAATCTTCGCATCCCTTGATATTTGCAGAGACAGGTAATGTTGCAAGGACTGCGGAGGCGAGCCCCCGCGGCAGCATTGACAGCATTATCAGCCTGTCATGTTTCTTTTCTTTAAATATCATCCCGGTTATCTGCACGCTTATGTACCTCACCACTATGATGATAAGAATCAGCGCTGCGCCTGAGATCAGAATTTTTGAATTTGCCGCATTGAACGACAGCATCGCCCCCATGTATACAAAAAAGAAGGTCCTGATGAAGAAGGTCATCTCGCCATGAAACGATTTGATCGTATCGTCTATAAACACGTTCACCTTTAATTTCAGCAGCCGGGCCAGATCATGACTGTTCCCGAGGATTATGCCGAACAGCAAGATCGCAATAGGCCCGCTGCCTCCGAGAAAATCAACCAGCGCGAATATTATCAGTACGGCGGAAAGAGTTGTCATGTATGAATATTTCCGCCCTTTGAACAGGTCGAGTACCTTAAGCCAGAACAGCCCTGACGCAACCCCGACAATAATGGCGATGGAAAAGGAGCTCGCAATGGCATGAAAGGGGGCATTGATACCGATCTTTTCAAGCTTTATGAATTCTATCAGGAGAAGGGTAAAGACCACGCTTAAGACGTCGCTGAGCACGGATTCTATTGACAGGAGCGTTTTTACTTCATCCTTCAGGGACATCATGTTTATTATGGGTATGACGATTGCGGCGCTTGTACATCCAAGGATTGTACCGAGGAGGAGGCTTCTCGGGAGGTCCCATCCGGCGACAAAATGGAAATATGCCGCTATCGATACTGTCGAAAGAACAAACGAAATGAACACGAGTATGGCCGCGGTCCCGAATTCCTTGATAAGGCGGTTTATATCTATATCCATGCCGCCTTCAAAAAGGATTATCACAAGGGCGAACAGACCGAAATACTCCGCAAAGAAAGTCAGGATTGAGGGCTCAACAAGTCTGAATACCGGGCCAAGCAGCACGCCTATGCCCAAAAGGAGCAGGACGTCCGGGACCCTGGTCTTTTCGAATGAAAGACTTCCCAGAAAACCGATGAGTATGATAATTCCGGCAATAAGGAAAAGAACTGAAACTTCCATGATACGTCCTCTATCTCTTCTTCTTTTTAGCCTTTAGAGAAACCGATACTTCCTGCTTCAGTCCTTGGATTTCACTGTTAAGACTTTTCAGATCATCACGCGCCGCCATTACCTCGTTATTTCTTAACTTTTCCCTGATATTGCCAAGTTCTGTCTCAAGCTTTGTTAATATTTCCTGAAGTTCGTCATATTGTATTGAGGCCCTTTTACTGAAAGACTGCGCTTCGATGCTCTTGAGTTCATCTATTGTCACCCGGATATCCTGTATGCCATGTTCGGTCTCGTTCACGATGTTCTCCTTATTGACCGACGCTATGGTCACGGACTGTCTGGCAAGATGGTACGTATCGAGCGCGATCAGCCGTGCCTCCTCGTATTTTCGTTCGGCTACGGATTCCTTTGCCGACTGAAACGATTCCTCAGCTCTCATAAAAACCTCATTCGCGAATATATCCGCTTGCACCTGCTTTGCTTCATCTATGGCCTTTTCCGCCTTTATCATTTCCTCAGTCGGCGGCTTGGCGCATCCAAAAAGCAATATGTGAATGAAGATCAAAAATAACATCATTCTGTAATACTTTTTACACATAGAGAGCCTCCATAGAAAAAACTGTTTTCAAGCGGATTATATTGCTCTGTTCACTGCCCCTTCATGCCAGATTTGCGGATTTTTTTCGCTTCCGATATTCTCCTGATCTTTCCCGGCAACGATAAAATTGCTGCTATCAAAATGCCGCTAAGTACTGAAAGAAATATTACTATGGCAAGAGAAGCTTCAAATGTCCAGAAGAGAAAAGTGATGGCCACAGGGTCCGCGTTCTGTACCGAGAACACCGCGATCACAGCGATAATAACAATAACCATCATGAAAGAGATCACTTGTTGTCCTCTTCCACTGCTGTTTTTATCCTGCTGAGTATGTCGGGTATCGCCGAGGTTACCCGGTCCCAGCTCGCGATGAGCGGAACGCCGAGCGGGTCTTCGGTGATTATTTCCGCTGCCTTTCTTATCCCGTGTGTGAACGTATCTACTGCAAGGCTTTCCTCATGCCGGTCAAAGAAAAGGCCGTTGATTGCTGCATCATCTTCATATCTTTTTAATATGTCCTGTGCGGTCCTTCCATAGGTTGCTACCAGGGTCTTGAAAAACCCGTTAGAAAATACGATGCCCTCTGCCGCGAGCGTCCTGAAAATGGATTTGCTTATATCCACACACATCTTGTGAAGTCCTTTTGACGCATCTTTCGCAGACAGTATCTGGTGCTTGTGTTCGTAGTTCTCGGCAATGTCCACCTGGCATACTCTTCGCAGGGAGGTATTGCGGTAGACCTCAGCAAGGACTCCCACCTCGAGTCCCCAGTCTCCGGGGATCCTGTTTATTCTCGCCATGTCAACGTCCATCGAGAACTCCCCTGCAAGCGGGTAACGGAAGCTGTCAAAAAAAGCCAGGAGCGGGTGGTACCCGATGATCTTCTGGATCGACCGTATCAGCGGAGTGACAAGAAGCCTTGTGGCGCGCCCGTGAAGCCTGTCTGATACCCTGCTGTAGAATCCCTTGCAGAAATCATAATCGAGATTTGGATTTGTGACCGGATAACAGAGCCGGGCAAGCAGATCTCTGGTATACGTAACGATGTCGCAATCATGTAGCGCGATGACGTGAAAGTCATGCCGTGAAAGCACATATCCGTACGCCATCCACGCGGACCGTCCTTTCCCGGGTTCACCCGTTGGCAATCCTGTTTCTTCTATTGCCTTATATATCGAATTCATGTTGTCTCCGTTATTCCAGATGATTGCTGTTTTCTGGGGGAGTTCGGAGAAAAACTTCCTGGCGTGTCTGAACTCTTCCTCAGAGGCAGGCCCGAGGGTCACCACAATTTCACGGATGTACTTTACGGCCTTTAGTTCCCTTACGATACCCTTCAGAGCGTCTCCCTCGAGTTCACTGTAAAGAGAAGGTAGGACAAGCGCGACCGGCCTTTCCTCTGAATACCAGGAAAGCTCGGCCTCGATTTTTTCGATATTGAGTCTGCCCAGCCTGTGAAAGGTGGGCACTACCCCGGTTTGATAAAAGTCGGACATTTTTCCCCTCCAATAGCAGTATTTAATTATAGCGGCTGGAATTTATTGATGATATAGAGTATAAATGCTAAAAGGGAGATGGTCAAGAAAAATCGATGCATGCAGGTATCATGAAGCCGATAGCGTTGACAACGAATAAAACACATGCGGGATTTTTTTAAACCAAGGATAAACATTAAGATTTACAGGGTATGTCTGTCTGGAGTTGCTGTTATCATCGTCCTTCTGAATACGCAGCCGGGAGGGACACTGCGTGACTCCTCGTCAACAGCCATTTATCCCTCTGGCCGCATTGCCAGTCAATGGTTATGCTGATTGAACATCACGGCTGGCAATATACCGCATCCGTGCAATTCGCATCAGCTGAATTTTGCTCTCTGCTTATCAACTGCTTTCTGCACATTATCAAGAGTCTGGACGATCCTCTTCTTTGCGCCCTCTGCAATATCATGTCGTGACGAAGCAATATCCGCCAGTTTATCGCTCATGTTATCCATTAAATCATGTATGGAGTCTGTTGCGTCTTCTATCGCATCCTTTGCCTCATCAGCAACATTTCTCGTGAACCTGGCTATGCCTCTCCTGGTCCTCCTGCCGGACTGCGGTGCATAAAGCAAGGAGATCGCCGCGCCTATCAGTCCTCCGATAAGGAACGCCCCTACTATTCTTTTTTCATCGTTATAATCGTCCATATGAATCCTCCGTTTAAGGTTATATATGTTAAATAGCACATTATCCGCGGGTTGTCAATCAGCATTATTTTATTCACGTTCCCCCTAATAATGAGTACTTTCATTAAATGATTATTCGTGTATAATTTATTCATGAAGGAATATGAGCACACAAATCCCGCTGCTGAAATATTCCATGCCGGGCTGCAGGCAGTTGATCCATACAAGGCGGTAAGCCTTCATACAGACAAGATCAAATCTGTCTTCCGGCAGGGCAATTTCAGAANNGCAGTCAGAAGTTGAAAATAAAAACCCTGGAGGCGGGGCATCCCGTACCGGACGAAAACGGGGTGAGGGGAACGGATGAGATAATAGCACTGCTGAAAGGCGCTGATGAACATACCCTTGTTGTATGCCTCATCTCAGGCGGGGGGTCCGCGCTTCTTGTCTCTGCGTTTCAGGGGATTACATTGAGTGAAAAACAGGAGATTACGCAGCTGCTTCTTAAATCAGGGGCTGACATTAATGAACTTAATTGCGTCAGAAAACACATCTCAAAGGTGAAGGGTGGCAGGCTTGCAGAGATCGCCTATCCGGCAAAAGTAATATCCCTGATTCTGTCAGACGTCATAGGGGACAGTCTCGATGTCATCGCGTCAGGGCCCACGGCACCCGACTCTGCGACATATAGTGATGCATTATATGTACTGAGAAAATACAGGCTGCTTGATAAAATACCGCGCACTATTTCAGATATCCTCAGCAACGGGGCTGACGGGCTGATTCCCGATACCCCAAAAGAGGGTAGTGTTATCTTCAGAAAAATTGAAAACATCATCATCGGCAGCAACAGGATAGCTTTGGACGCTGCCAGACAGATGGCCGAAGAAAAGGGTTTTGATGCCGATATAATTTCTGCTGGACTGACGGGTGAGGCAAGAGACGCGGCAAAGTGGCTGGCAAAGAAGGCGATAGAAGAAAAAGGGGCACGGGGACAAAGGGCACGGTGTTTAATTTCAGGCGGGGAGACTACCGTCACTGTGAAGGGGAGCGGTCTCGGCGGAAGGAACACGGAACTCGCCCTTGCATTCGCCCTCGAGATCGAGGGCATTGACGGCATCACACTCCTTTCCGCAGGCACGGACGGCACGGATGGCCCCACTGATGCGGCAGGTGCGTTTGCTGACGGGGAGACCGTGAAAAAAGCAAAGGCCATAGGGATTGATCCTGTTACCTATTTAAACAATAACAATTCGTATGAATTCTTCAAGAAGACGGGCGGCCTTCTTGTCACAGGTCCTACGGGGACTAATGTGATGGATTTACAAATCGTTCTTTTAGATTAAACCCCGAAAGGGTCCATCCTTATTTCAGAAGGAAAGAGACATTGGAGAATTGAATGGATTGGAGCTCTCGGCATCCACTACACAAAACTGGATTTTGATTTCATTCGGCTACCGTTAAATTAATTCTCAGATTGATGATCAACCATAACTATCAGATACTGTTTCTTTTCAATTATGGTTGTCATTATCGACAATATCCAAGTATCTTCAGAGTTGATGATCAAAGATGAATGATATCACCTGCACAAAATGATTTTAGAGAGATGAAATTTTGAGGACTCACCACTAAAAAATCAAAAAAAGGGCCTGAAATTACGCAGGCTCTGCATAATAGAAATAATAAATATGTGTCTCAAGGTGCAGTTTTCTTCTCCCTGTAAATTTATACTGCCCGATTTATTTTACTCCAGTCAATTCTTCCACAACAGGGGGCTTTATGTCGGGGACCTTTTTCTCGGGTGTTTTATTTTCTCCTTTGTGCTCTTTTTGAATACGACAAAGATGTACTTCAACAATGGCACCTCTGGACACAGAGATATAATCCACGTAAAATAATTCTCCCTTGACATGGGCGTTTGCACCGAGTTCGATCTCATTTCCTTCCAACCGACCTGTAAATTCACAGTTTACAAATATCTTGCCTTTTGCCTTTACCTCACCCCCTGTGAATTTGCCGGAGATTGATACGTTGCCGCCTGTGGTAATGTTTCCGTTCCTTAACTCTCCCCTGATGTCGACATCGCCACTCCCGGACTCAATATTCCCCTTACAGGATCCCTTAATTACCACATTGGATTTATCTGTCGCAGTTATATTGCCTTCCACATCTCCGCTCAATACCAGGTCACAGGTTACGTTAATATCTCCTATTACCTTGCTTCCCTTGAGGATGTTATTTACCTTTATGTCTCCGGTCATTTTATCGGACGCTGTAGTCCCTGTAGTGTTGCTGACATCCTTCTGGGGGGCCTTTTCACAACTATTGGCATTCACAGTACTCTTTTCTGATACCCATTTTTTAAGCATTCTATACCTCCTGAATTTCAATGAACGTCATTAACATTATCGAAACATCTTCCTTAATTATTTAGCAGATACACTATAACCTCCAAGCCGCATTATTTATGGGGCATTAATGTAATAAGATAATCCTTTATTTCATTGAAAATCAGTGATGTAAATTACATCAGCGCAGGGAAGCTCATTCTGGTACTTGATTAATAAAGAATTACTGCCTATAACCCGTATAAGAAGTAAAATCAGACAAGAGCGGTATATCAAATGAGGGACGTATAAGGTATATAGTTGATGAAGCAGACAGAAAAACATTATAAAGATATTCTCTTCTGGGAAAACAGGGCACGACTAAAATTATTAACAGATTTTCGATCACTCGTGAAAACATATTTTGAAAACAGCACTCTCAATATGGTATCCGGCAGTTATAATGAAAAACCGGAAGCCACAGACGCAAAGAAAGCCATTAACCTCATCATAATAAATGCGTACGCAATAATAAGGCATGCAGACATAAAAACCTATACTGCCTCTACTCCTTCAGTATCTGTCAAGGGTCACGGCAAAAATATAAATTTGATACTCAATATCTTCAATCTCGGCCGCAATGATATTGAACCGGATAGAGCGATAGACTATATTGACCGGGCGATTGCTGTTTACAAAGCCAACAGAGTAGTTTCATTAATAAGAGTAATAAATCCATTTTTCTGGATGTCTGTTGTGTTGAAATACAGATAATATTTTGTGGTCCTTATGCTTTTATTAAGGAATTAATCAAAATCAGCCCAGGCTCACACGTACAATCGGCAATCCTCACATCTTGTCTCCTTCAGAACACCGGACTTTTATTAATCATTCAGTAATTCAACGTTTCCTCTTATTTTTATTTACAACATTTAACCACAAATAAATCTGATGGAAGTTGATATCAGGATTGCCTATAATAGTCTTCATGTTCAGCAGGGGCATCAAACGTGAAGAGTTCCTGAAGTTTTACCTGGAAGTCCCGGTGATTTAATGAAAATAGGAAACATACAAAAAACGCTGTATTGACAATTCCCTGTTTTCTGTTAGCATTAACTTAAACTTTTATCATTAATCTATTTCCCTT
>DKBK01000023.1 GCA_002451135.1 Nitrospiraceae bacterium UBA6902 | reverse complement strand
GATGCGATGGAAGGCCCGACGCCCGTGTCTGCGCTGATTCATGCCGCGACCATGGTCACGGCGGGCGTGTTTATGGTTGCCCGCTGCAATCCGCTTTTCAGCATGTCGGCGGCTGCTATGAATACGGTTGCTGTAGTAGGAGGCGTGACAGCCATATTCGCTGCCACCATTGCCCTTGTGCAGAACGACATAAAACGGGTCATCGCGTATTCAACGGTAAGTCAGCTCGGATACATGTTCCTCGCCCTTGGCGTAGGGGCATATTCTGCGGGGATATTCCATCTTTATACGCATGCATATTTTAAGGCCCTGCTCTTCCTCGGTTCAGGAAGTGTTATCCATGCCCTTCACCACGCCGGTCATCATGATGAGCAGAACATGCAGAAGATGGGCGGACTGAAAAAATATATGCCGATCACCTACAAGGTTTTTGTCCTGGCCACGCTGAGCATCACGGGTATCCCGTTTTTCTCAGGCTTCTTCAGCAAGGACGAGATACTGTGGAGGGCATACCTCGGCGGTGACCTCGGCAAGTTCCTCTGGTTCCTGGGTGCCCTTGCCGCGCTTTTGACAGCGTTCTATTCCTGGAGACTGATATTCCTCACCTTCCACGGCACCTTCCGAGGGACACATGAACAGGAGCATCACCTCCATGAATCTCCGCCGGTAATAACTGTGCCGCTGATGTTTCTTGCCTTCGGTGCCGTGTTTGCCGGCTATGTCGGGATACCGCCGATATTCTGGGAACACGGTGACAAGATAGGGGAATTTCTCGCCCCGGTGCTCGGGCATCCGGAAGGTCACGGCACCCATGCTGAAGAAATATTTGTCATACTGGTTTCCATAACGGTGGCTGTGCTGGGATGGATTATCGCGTATAAGATGTATATTAAGAACACGGAACTTCCCCAGAAACTGCAGACCATGTTCCAGGGAGTCCACAGGATCCTGTTCAATAAATATTATATAGACGAACTGTACAGCAAGGTGATTGTCCAGCCTGTGCTCAAGGCGTCAGACAAGATCATTCTCGGGTTTGACACTCATATAATTGAAGGGGTCGTCAACGGCGTACCAAACCTAATCGGCGCCTTCAGCCGGAAATTCAGGGAGATTCAGACCGGTATGCTGTCCAACTATGCCCTTGTTATGGCCTTGGGCGCGGTGTGTATTATCGGTATATGGATTTTTATGAAATAGAATTTAAATGGGCCACAGGATAGAAAAGTGAAAAGGTAACAGTAAGTGGCAGAAAGAAAAAAGAATAATGGAAGATATAATCTATAACCAGCTTGGCTATTCAATTCTCAGCTGGACGGTATTCCTTCCCGTCCTGGGCGCATTGCTGCTCCTGTTTATGCGAAATGCGGGCGCGATAAGATGGACGACTCTTCTTTTTACCATTGCGAATTTCTTTGTGGCGTTTCCCCTTCTGAAGCATTTCGACAAGACCACGCACAAGATGCAGTTTGTGGAAAAGAGCCCGTGGATCCCGTCGTGGGGCATAAATTATTTTATCGGCATTGACGGGATCAGCATCCTGTTCATATTTCTCACGACCATACTCAGCATACTCTGCGTGCTTGTTTCGTGGAAGAGCATCGAAAATAAAGTCAAGGAATTTCATATGGCCATTCTCACCCTGGAGGCAGGGATGCTTGGCGTATTTGTCGCCCTGGATTTCTTCCTTTTCTACCTCTTCTGGGAAGCGATGCTCATCCCCATGTTTTTATTAATAGGTGTATGGGGCGGCCAGAACAGATTGTATGCCGCTATAAAGTTTTTCCTTTATACCCTGGTGGGAAGCGTACTCATGCTGGTCGGTATTGTGGTATTGTATTTTACCGGAGGAAGGACCCTCGATATCCTGGCCCTCAGCGGTATGCAGTTCCCGTTCCAGCTTCAGTTCTGGCTGTTTCTTGCGTTTTTCGCGGCCTTTGCGGTGAAGGTCCCCATGTTTCCTGTCCACACATGGCTCCCCGACGCTCACACGGAGGCCCCTACGGCGGGCAGCGTAATACTTGCCGGTGTGCTGATTAAAATGGGGGCCTACGGATTTTTGAGATTCTCCATGCCGATGCTGCCTGATGCCACCAGGTTTTTTACCGGGCCGGTACTGGTGCTCTCTGTTGTCGGAATTATCTACGGGGCGCTTGTATGTTTTGCCCAGAAGGATTTTAAACGCCTTATCGCCTATTCCTCTGTCAGTCACATGGGGTATGTCACGCTCGGCCTCTTTGCCCTTAATACCCAGGGGGTCGAGGGCGGGATACTGCAGATGTTAAACCATGGAATTATCACGGGTGCCATGTTCCTTATGATAGGGATTATTTACGAAAGGACGCACACAAGGGTCATTGCGGATTACGGGGGCTTTGCAAAGCTTGTCCCATGGTACGCGGGCTTTTTTATGATCCTGACCTTTGCCTCTGTGGGCCTTCCGGGCACGAACGGGTTTATCGGGGAGTTCCTGATAATATTCGGCGCGTTTAAGGCTGAAAAGATATTCGGGGTCCTGGCTGCCACGGGAATTATTCTCGGGGCGGGATATATGCTGTGGCTTTACCAGCGGATCTTTTTCCAGGAAGCCAATCCCGACTATGATACCTCGGGGCACCACCCTGTGTGGGACCTGGGACTGAGGGAGGTTATTACCCTGATCCCGCTGTTCGTGTTTGTCTTCTGGATAGGGTTTTATCCGAACACATTCCTCGATTATATGCACGCATCGGTGGAGCACTTAATTCAGCAGATGAATATGAGCAGCCTTGCCGGGAATGAAAACATAATAGCAAATTATATAACGGAGATCTTCTAATGGAAATGGAAGCGACAATAAGTCTGCTTGATATGCGGCTGCTCGTTCCTGAACTGACCCTCATATGTGTGGGTCTGATACTGATGCTGCTTGATCTCGTCGTCAGAAAGAAAGAATTGATTGCTGCCGTTGGCATAGCCGGGACGCTTGTAGCAATGTACGGGACGTACAAACTTTATGGTTTTTATAACCCCCAGGCGGCGTTTGCCGGGATGTTCGTAGTGGACGGGTATTCCAATTTCTTTAAACTGATATTTTATTTGAATATTATACTGACGATATGCATTTCATTGAAATACATGGCTATAGAAAAGGCGTCTTTTGGGGAATATTACGCGCTCCTCATGTTTTCTAGTACAGGCATGATGATTATGGCATCGGCCGCGGATTTAATCATCCTCTATCTCGGGCTTGAGTTAATGGCACTTTCCACGTATATCCTGGCGGGGTTTATGAGGAATCAACCGCGTTCGAACGAGGCCGCGTTAAAATACTTTTTTCTGGGGGCCTTTTCATCGGCCTTCCTGCTATACGGGATTTCCCTGACGTACGGGCTCACGGGCACAACGAATCTCAAGGGGATTGCCGAAGCGCTGAGCACGTTAAGTATTATGGACAATCCGATTACGTATCTTGGTCTCATATTTATCATTGTGGCGTTCGGGTTCAAAATCGCGCTTGTTCCTTTTCACATGTGGGCCCCTGATGTCTATGAAGGGTCACCTACGTCAATTACCGCATTTATGTCTGTGGGTCCGAAAGCTGCCGGCTTTGCCGTTCTCGGCAGGGTACTGTTTGACGCCTTTGCAGGTATGCAGGTGCAATGGGCTGCCATTCTGGTGCCGATAGCTGTTCTCACGATGGCTACAGGGAGTATTATCGCGCTGGCACAGACGAACATAAAACGTATGCTTGCGTACAGCTCCATTGCCCACGCAGGGTACATGCTTCTCGGGATTATTGCCGGGACTCATGACGGCCTTACGAGCACCGTCAATTATTTAATGATTTACCTGTTTATGAATATCGGCGCCTTTGCGATCGTGATTATGCTGAGAAGGGAAGGCGTTCAGGGTGAAAACCTTGATGACTATATGGGTCTTTCAAAGAGCCATCCGTTGGCCTCTGCGTTGATGCTTATTTTTATGTTCTCTCTTGCCGGAATTCCGCCGACGGCGGGGTTTGTCGGTAAGTTTTATGTATTTATGGAGGCAATCAATGCGGGGTATGTATACATGGCGCTTATAGCAGTTGTATTCAGCGCGATTTCCGCCTTCTTTTACTTAAGAGTCGTAATGTACATGTATATGAAAGACCCGGTAAAAGAGGTAGAGCTTACCACCTCACCCTCCATGAGTATCGCACTGGCGGTTACGGCGATGATGGTCCTGATCTTCGGCATCTTCCCCTCGATTTTACTGAACCTGGTGAGATTATCGATTCTGGGGTAGTTCAATTTTGGGCTTTCAGCCGTCAGCGATNNTCGTTGTTTTTGAGATACATGAATGCCGAAGTGGCGGAACTGGTAGACGCGCACGGTTGAGGGCCGTGTGGTGAGAGCCATAGGGGTTCGAGTCCCCTCTTCGGCACCATCTTTTAGTTCCAAGTGGCAAGAAAATAAAGAAACAAATATAACCGCACACCAGCCGTAACATAACCGCGAATTTTTGAAACAGCCATAAGAAAATGGCCCTCAACAGTAAATATACACTCCCGATGCAATACTGATTCAGAGAGTCTTTTGTTAATTACCGTTT
>DKBK01000040.1 GCA_002451135.1 Nitrospiraceae bacterium UBA6902 | reverse complement strand
ATTAAAAAAGCATGCCGGAAGCTCATTATTTTTCCTGTGGTAATGAAGACATTCACAGCATTTGTTTTTTCTTTCACACGAACCGTACGTGCAATTGCAATAGGGATTATTTTTTTCCATCCTGCATTCCATGATCGTGATCTCCAGTACTTTGTTTTAATTAAGATAAATTAACCCGGGAATATAATCAAGAGCACCCCGGTTTTAGCATCGTAACGGGATACGAATACCGATTGATACCCTCTGGCAGGTGCGTAGGTGACAAGTTAAAGTTTCCCAGCCGGAATACCGATAATTACATGTAGATAACCCTTATAAATTACGCATTATAGCGAAATAAAACTAAGAGTTAACACGGCAAGGATTCAGGGAATTTGAGGGCAGTTCATATNNTTTGCCCTTATACTGTGAATACACAGTTTACTGAAAAAGGGAACACATGTTTGTAATAATCGGAATCGCCGTTGTCCTTGGATCTGTGGTAGGTGGTTATGTCCTGGAACACGGGAATCTTAATCTTCTTTTTCAACCGGTTGAGCTTCTCATAATCGGAGGAGCTGCTGTTGGGGCATTCTTTATCTCATCCCCTTTAAAAGTTCTGGGGATCGTCTCAAAGAATATCGTAAGAGTTTTGTCTGCCAGAGGCACGAGTAAAAAAGAGTTCCTTGAGATTCTCGGCGTGCTGAACGGAATATTCACAAAGATGAGAAAAGAAGGTCTTATCGCGATTGAGGCCGACATTGAAACGCCTGACCAAAGCCCCTTATTCACCAAATATCCGAGTATTCTCAAAAACCATCATGCGGTCAGTTTCATATGCGACAACCTCAAGGTAATTATTTCCGCTAATGTCACTCCCTTTGAGCTTGAAAATATAATGGATCTCGAACTGGACTCGCACCATCACGAAGCAATGATACCGTCGCACAGCATTACAAAAGTTGCGGACGGACTTCCGGCCCTCGGTATTGTCGCGGCGGTTCTTGGCGTTGTTCTTACAATGGCAAAAATATCCGAGCCCCCTGAAGTGCTGGGACACAGTATCGGGGCTGCGCTTGTCGGAACATTTCTCGGGGTCTTACTGAGTTACGGATTTGTAGGCCCGATAGGCACTCACCTTGAGCATATTGCAGAAGAAGACATGGTTATCTTTCAGGTCATCAAGATTGCGCTTGTATCCTTTGTCGGAGGCGCGGCGCCGCAAATAGCGGTCGAGTATGCGAGACGTGTTATTCCTTCAGGCGTAAAACCCGGCTTTACCGAGCTTGAAGAAGCCATGAGAAAATGAGTAAAAACAGAGCAATCATAGTTAAAAAAGTTAAGAAAAAAGTTATGGGCGGACACCATGGCGGATCGTGGAAAGTGGCCTATGCCGACTTTGTGACTGCAATGATGGCCTTTTTTCTTCTCCTATGGCTTTTATCCATGGTCTCCGACGAAAAAAGGGCCCGCCTTTCCGCATACTTTAAATATTTCAGTCTGTATGAAAGCGGAGGTACATCATGGATGGAGAAATCAAGCGAGATATTCGGGGAGTCAGGAGAAAACACACAGAAGGTTTTCTCTGATAAACAGAATCAGGCCATTAGTGACTCCTTAGCAAATGAGGCATTAAGCGTGATGGAAGAAGCTCTTAAAAAAGATATTGCGGAAAAGCTCAGTGATGTTCAGGACCAGATACTTGTTGATATTGTTGATGAAGGGATTCGTATTCAGATGATCGACAAAGAGGGCAGTTTAATGTTTGAAAGCGGAAACCCCAGGTTAACACCAAAGGCAAAGGCTGTCCTGAAATTAATCAGTGAAGACATTAAAAAATATCCAAACAAGGTCATCATAGAAGGGCATACCGACTCAGTACCATATGCGGGGAGCCAGTACAGCAACTGGGAACTTTCCACGGAAAGGGCATCTTCTGCGAGAAAAGAACTGGAGGCTACCGGGCTGGACCCTAAAAGGATCACGCGCGTTGCGGGGTATGCGGATACAGACCCTCTTATTAAAGACAATACTCAGGACCCGCGAAACAGGCGAATAAGCATCACGCTCGGTCTACCGAAGATGGCTGCGCTGAAGAGAGATACGGCAAAACCGGCCGTAACAAGCAGTGAAGAAAATCAACTAAAGAAAGTAACAGAAGAGCTCAGGTATGTGATAGACAATTCACAGATTCCTGCTGCTGATGAAAAGAAACAAATGCCTCCCTCNNATGAATTATGACTATGATTCCATAATCAGGGAAGGTCAGACTGCATTGAAATACGGGAATAGTCCATTATCGAATAAAGATAATCCCGACTCGGGTAAACAGTATTCAGTTATCAAAAGAGAGGATGAAGGTCCATCTGTTATCAAGGAGCTTTCAGAACCGATAATAATAAATAAAATAAAGAGCACCCCTGAAATTCCTGTGGAAGAAAAATCACCTGTTATCAAAAAACCTGACTATGATTCCATAATCAGGGAAGGACAATCATCATTAAAGAACGGGAACAACAATTCAAAAAAGAAAGACCAATCCAAAACTGCTCAAAACACGGACCGGGAAACCCAGCCAAAAAAGAATGAACATAACGGTCCGGCAGTCATCGGGGAACTTTCAGAGCCGGTAATAACGAAAGAAAATCTTTTCACGATCATCCCGGGTGGCAGGTAATCAGTTTATCTGGGGAATTCTGATAATAAATGACGTGCCCTTCCCTGCCACACTCGTCGCCTCAATGGTCCCTCCCTGTTCAGATACAATGCCGTGGGCTATTGAAAGTCCGAGCCCGGTACCTTTGTTCACAGGTTTTGTGGTAAAGAAGGGATCGAAAATCATTGGCAGGATGTCCTGCGGTATTCCCTTGCCGTTGTCATCCACCTCTATGACGGTGTATTTTGATTTACTGTCAAAAGATGTCTTAAACTCAATCCTTCCACGCGTGTCTGTATCGGAAATGGCCTGCTCGGCATTAATCAGCAGGTTGAGTATCACCTGCTGCATCTGCTGACGGTCAACTGACACAGCGGGCACTTTCCCGTAGTTTTTGATTATTTCAATGTTGGTGGATTTCAGCCAGTATTCATGCAGTTCTATTGTCTTATCGATAATGTCATTAATATTTTCAACACTCTTCTGTGCGGGTGTCTGCCTCGAAAATGCAAGCATGTTCTCGACGATCCGCTTGCATCTGAGCGCTGCATCATGGACATTCTGGAGGTATTTTGTAGTGGTATCATCGCCCTTTTTCATAAGGAGCATCTCGGTATATCCGATAATTCCAGTCAGGGGATTATTGATCTCATGGGCTACACCGGATGTCAATGTGCCGAGGGAGGACAGCTTGTCAAGATGATAGACCTGGTCTTTCAGCCTGCGGGTCTCCGTAATGTCCTTCATGATATACACCACAGCCTCATGCTCATCATAAAATATCGGATAATAGCTGATAAGGTAGTATGTGTTATTCAACGTCCGCTCGACAGAATGCGGGGAGACAGGGTCACGGTTTTCCCCCAAAACGCACCACTCATGGGGTTCGCTCAATCCGAACAGTTCATAGTAAGGTCTCATAATTATATCTGCCGGCTCACTGCCGAAAAGGTTTGCAAAGGCCTTGTTTGTCCGCAATATTTTATAGTTCTGATCAATGACAAAGATATAATCGGTAATCGAATCAATAATGTTCTGCAACCAGTTCCGGCTATTATAAATCTTCATGAACAACATGGACTGCTGCTCCAGGTGATCCTCTTTATCATTATTCAGCTCCGATGCACCCTGTATTCTCTCGAGCACACGGGAAAGAGACTCCACATACCCCGTTCCCTTTAACAGGTAATCGTATGCCCCTTTCTTAATTGCCTCGGCGGCCTGTAATTCTTTGCCCTTCTCGATTATCGCAATAACCGGGATATAGAGGTTTCCCTTCTGTATATCTCTGATAAAATCCGGGGCGGAATTTACGAGGTCATACTCTATAAGAACAGCATCTATTTTTTCGCTGTTCAGGACCCCGATCCCCTTTTTCGTGTCCCGGGTCTTTATGATTACAAATGAGGAAGATATAGTGAGGAAGGCCTGCTCAAGAAGGCCGCTGTCTTTAACGTTTTTGTTGATGAGGAGAACTTTATGTATATTGAACTTTCTTTTCATCTTGGCTCTTTTTTGCTTTCACCTTCACTGAGAAGTACAATATCAACCCTCCTGTTCTTTGCCCTTCCCTCCGGAACATCATTTGACGCCACAGGTTTGTTATCCGCATACCCTATCGCAGATATTCGCTCCGGTTTAATATTATGGGTATCAATGAAATATTTTACAACATTTATGGCGCGGGACGCGGACAGCTCCCAGTTTGAAGCAAATGTATCGTTGTGTATCGGGATATTGTCCGTATGGCCTTCTATCCGTATCATGTTGGGATGAGTTAGAAGAGCCGAGGCTATTTTATCGAGCACAACCCTGGAATTATTCTTGAGACCTGCTGATCCCGATTCAAAGAAATATTTATCAGCAACGGTTATTACCACTCCCCGCGCTTCCCTTTTTACGTCAATGGACCCCTTTGAATCCGTTACCAACGTCCCGAGTATGTCCTTGACATTTGATTCGACCTCAACGTCAGCGGGGATAAAGATCTGTACCCCCTCAATCACTGAAATCGCATTGCCGCGCGCCCCTTCAACATTAAAGGCAGACCTCATGGAGTCGACAAACTTCCCCAGTTTACTTGTGTCAACATTACTGATCGCATACATGGCCGTAAAGAAACAGAAAAGAAGAGTGACAAAATCAGCATACGATACCATCCACCGTTCGACATTTTCGTGCTCTTTTTCTTTGGGGCGTCTTTTTCTCATGACTTATTTTCTTGCGAGATAGGAACTCAGATGTTCCTTGAGATAATAAGGACTCCTTCCGGCCTGAATACTGAGCACCCCGTCAATTATCATCTCCCTTAAAAAAATTTCGCGTTTAACATTATTAACCATTTTTTTAGCGATGGGCAGAAACAGTAAATTGGCCGAGGCCACTCCATACACCGTAGCTACAAACGCGACGGCAATCCCCGAGCCCAGCTTCGCAGGATCGCTGAGGTTCTCCATTACATGTATGAGTCCCAACACAGCCCCTATTATTCCTATTGTTGGGGCATAGCCCCCCGCAGCTTCAAATACCTTTGCCGCCCTTCCCCTTTCCTCCTCAAAGGTCCTGTTGTCCTGCTCAAGTGAACTGAGCAGCACATTAGGATCTATCCCGTCAACAACAAGCCTGAGCGCCCTTCTGAAAAAGCTGTATTTGATAGTGTCCATCTCGCTGTCCAGTGATAATATTCCCTTTTGCCGTGCCGTGGATGCAAAATCCACCATGTCCTTTATGATTGCATGATCATCCGGCAGCAGTTTCTCCTCAATGAACACATTCTTGAGCATCTGCGCCGACAGCATTATGTCTTTTAAAGAAAAACTCAGAAATGTGGCGCCGATCGTGCCGCCGAATACGATCAGGGCCGCGGATCCCTGCACAATGGAACTGAGCTTTCCTCCCTCAATGAGGTTGCCGCCCATGATTGCCACGATTCCGAGGATGATCCCGATAACACTTGCCTTATTCATTTAGCTCCTGATTCTTTTGACTTTCTGATGGTCTCTCTCTGATGTGACAGGGTATACTGTATAATTTCATTCCTTACTGATTCGTCCATATTCAGATATTCGAGCGAAACTTCATGTTTGTTATCACCAAGGTCCTTTACCCTTTTGACTTCCCCGTACGCAAACACGGCAACCGGCGGATAGGTCGGCAAGAGGAGTTTGATCTCCATAATCTCATTGACTTTCACCGGGTGTTCAATAGTAAATCTTATCCCTGAGGCGCTGATGTTGACAACCTTTTTCTCTGACCGGAGGAGCCCCTCCTTGTCAAGCATCAGGTGATTAATTATGAAATCAAGCTTCGTTTGAATTTCCGCCATCATGGGATACAGTCCGGTATTCTTATGATTCTCCAGGAGAGTATCTTCTGAATCCAGTTGAGACATTCCCGGTGTCTCAATAAGGGAAAATGCCTTTGAACTTACAATCTGTTTACGGAATGCCTCTGCCTTATCCCTGTCAACATGGACAGGATTTGCTACAACCGATATGATATCGTCTATCCTGAAAAAACTTCTCTGCTCTCCGGCATCAGATTGCTGNNCCGGGCAATCCCTTCCCGGGTATTGTCCGGGGCATCATTGCTTTTGTTTTTCCCCGGATTCTTTACCGCCTCAAGTTGACGATAAATCTCTTTTAAATGGTTTGACAGGTTTTCATTTTCTTCTGTGAGACTCGCCATCCTGTACGCGTTTCTGACTACCAGCAGTAATTGCTGCATGACAAAGGGCTTGACAATATAGTCATATGCCCCCTCCTTCATCGCCTCAAGCGCCGTGTCGAGCGTGCCATAGGCAGTAAGAAGGACAACGGCAATTCTGGGATTCATCTGTATTGCTGACCTGAGGACCTCCATCCCGTCGGCGCCGGGCATCCTCAGGTCGGTAAGCACCAGCCTTACGTCCTCCAGCCTGAGAAGTTTCAAGGCAGCGATCCCGTCACTTGCCACAACAACCGGATAGCCCTCTCCCGTAAGGAACTTTAGAATAACATCCCTTACTATTTCATCATCTTCTGCAATGAGAATCTTGAATTCACTCTTATACACGTTGTCTTCGTTCTCCTTTATTCTCCTCCCGTCGCAGTAATGACCGGACCGGGCCGGAAGATATTACATACGTCGGTTTCTATGCATCATACTCCAGGATCTTTTCATATAAAGAGCCAAGCCATTGTTCCTGTTTCAGCAGCAGAGGCGAAAGTTCATACTCGATCAGATCCGACAGCATGATCCAGTCCTTCGATTCCAGGGCTGCATGCATCTCCTGAAACAGGCTCAGACCAGCACCCTCTGAGGAAATAGGATCGGCGGGAAGGTTAAATCCGTCAAAATAACGCATCCCCTCCCTGAGTTGGGTGATGAAATCCAAAAAATAATCTAGTTCCTGAATATTCTGCGAAAGATTCACAAACATGTGCTCACTTTCTTCCATCCTCAAGGGCTTAATGTTTTCAGTAAACGCCTCCGCAAGTTTTCTTGCCGAGTATCTCGCATCCGGGATGCTATTTCTTATGGCGTTGAAAATCTCCGGCCTCTCAATCTCTTTTTTTAAATCGTTCATTTTCCCTCCTGTTCAGGCTACCGTTATATTTTTATGCGATATGTTATATGCATGCACTGTTATGCCCACCATAAACAGATAACGCTTTCTGCCCTGTTGTCAATTCACAGCACTTGCCCTCTGATTTGCCCTCCACCATGTATATTGCTGCCGTCATTAATTGCAGCATGTTCCTTGACCTGTTCATTAAATCCTCATACACGGATCGTGATGCCCCGGATATTGTTATTAAATCATTTCCTTCAAGTGATTCCTTTGCATACATGAATATTAAAATTAATGGCCTGAAACACGGGTGTGTATGCCCGATAAGTTCAATTTCCTTATCAACAGATTCAACTGTCTTCCATATCTCCTTTATCTTCCTCTTATCCATAGTGTCCTTTGCCGCTTCCTCTGCGATAAGACTGATAAGATTGAGGCCTTCTTCAGATTTATCAGCCAGGCGTGCAAGTGTGTGATGCTCCATGCGGATCACACTCATTGTTTCAGGAAGGTGATCAAAGGGGCTGTAACAGGATATTTCCCTGCTTATGCGCTCACGAATCATCTCCTCTTCTCCTCCCGGAAGTTCTGTTTCCATGTTCCACAACTGTCTGTAGAGGATGCGATAAAATATTTCCTTGTTAATAGGGCGCGTTATAAGAGGAGTAAACCCCAGGTACCCGTCATCTTTCACATGTGATTTATAAATCTGCATATTACTGCATGACGGCACATTATCCATGAAGTCATTACCGTGACCCTCCAGAGCTTCCCTGACAACTTGAAAGACGGCGGAAGGCGTAATGAAAGACTTGCATATCATGTCCGTGCACTTTACATCAAAACCGCATGGAACACAGGGCAGATCAGCCTGTATCACATAGTGTCCTTCTCCATACGGGCCTGTTTCCATGAAATGGACATTCGCAGTCGATATATCAATGACCCTCGTGCCCACAGAAGTGGCGATATGGAGCGGCCCTGTATCGTTACTGATAAAAAGCCTGCACCTCCTGAGGAGGGCCGCAAGTTCCCCGACATTTGTCTTTCCCACAAAATTGACGGGCCTGACATGAGCGTTCACCTCAAACTGACCGGCCAAATCCGCCTCTCCCGAGGAACCGAATAGCACTATGTTGGCCCCATAAACCCGGGCTATCATGCCGGCAAGTTCTGCATAGGAAGATACCGGCCATGTCTTGTCACTTTTGCTGGCCCCGAGATGAAACCCAACAAGCATATCCCCTTCCCTGATCCCTTCTCTCTCCAGAAGAAGTGCAGCCTTTTCTTCATCCTCCCTTGCAGTATGATAAATCAATCCTTTGATTCCGGGTTTTACGCCGCCGATTTTCAAATACATGTCAACGAGATGAAACGGATTATAGTTTCTGTTAGGGATGACATTAAAGAAGTATCTCATCCAGGGATGCTTTATGACCCTGTGCCCTTCAGCATCTATTGAAAACCCTCTTATCTCCTTTGTTCTGATAAAAGATGTCAGTATGGCGCTGATCCGGGAATGGGTAATATTTATCGTCAGGTCATATTCCCTGGAATCTATCCGGCTTATCAGGTGCTCTATCACATGATAGTTATCCACCAACGAATATTTCTTATTGAGCAGCCTCTTCCGGTAATCCCTCATGTCAAAATCAATAAGATCGTCGATAAAGGGGATCCCTCTGCATATTTCGGTAAAGGCTGAATTGACCAGCAGTGTAATCCTTGACCCGGGATGCCTTTCTTTAAGACCTGCCATCAAAGGAGTTGTCTGCAGCAGGTCCCCCATACGGGTAAGGTTTATGATCAATATTTCTTTCATGCCTGATTCACTCGATGTCTGCATTATCATGGTTAACGTACAAACTCATTCATCAGCATAAATATCCCTTCTGGTTTAGATATCTCTCCCTCTGAACCTGATATCTCTTCGGTTATCTCAGAGAGGGTAATTCTTCTTTTATCGGAAAAACGTGACAAATACTGCCCGAGTTCCGAGTCACTGCCAGATTCTTTGATAAGGCCCTCCACGTCCTCTCCTTCCTCAGGCCAAAGTGGCTGAGTGAGCCCCTTTGCCGCTATGACCTCCAGCATCTCTCCCATTCTGTTTTCATATGTATGTTCTCTTAATACCCTCTGCCTTCCGCGCCCTGCTATTCTCTTTCTTTCTTCAGGGTTATCAAGATAATATGCGACCTTGCTGCGCAGATCTTGAAGATCCTCAAATACAATAATATCTTGACCCTCCTCAAAGAGTCCTTCAAGCGCCAAACGCCTGTCTGCGAGCTGAAACCCGCCGCAGGCGATGATTTCAAAGGTCCTTGGATTAATAAAGTCCCCGCAGGGATTAATTCCTTTATGGTATGTTGAGGAATGCAGATTTATATTGATCCCTGATGCATTAAATATCTTGACTATCTCATCAGTATCGATCCAGGCCCCCCCTCTCTGCACACAGTGTGCAAGGTCTGAATGCAGGTCCCAGTCGCTCCCCCAGATTTTAATATCAAAGTCGAGCAGGCCCCTCATAAAATGTCTCCTGTTGTAATATCCCGCACCCACAAAGGAAAGATCACTACCGTAATATTTCATCTCCTCGTCGGACAACCGGACCGGCTTATGGTTATCAGGACACGCGGCCATGGGAAGATAGTGATAGTTTGTTATTCCCGCGCGTTGAAGTTCAGTAAAGAACTGACCCTTCTGGATGGTAAAAAAGAAGTCATAGTATCCGGCAATGTTTTTCCAGTATTCCATTAAACGGAAATCCTCCACAAACCAGTATGCGGTATTCACTTTTTTCTGTCGCAGGTGTTCAAGACAATCAGCTGTCAGAGGTGCCTGGGCGAGTACAAGTACCAGGTCAGGCTTGAAGGTTTCACAGCGTGCCGTCACTGCCTCAGAAATAAATGACGAGAGATATTGCATCATACGGGTATACCTCTCCCTGTTGTCCGATATGTCCTTTGCATAAAATAGCTCATTTTCAAAACGGCTATTGTCGATTAATTCCACGCTATGCCCCATTTTTATTAGGGAAGACGAGCAATATCTGGCCACAGGGAGCGAGCCTCCGTATATGGGGCCGACAACAAGAATTCTCAGTCCCCTTCTGATTGCCTCCCAGGATTTCAGCTTCACCTGTATCTCATCAAAATATTTATGGTTGAGTGTCACGGATGGTTTATGATGCAATAATGCAAAACAGTTATTAACGGCAGGCACCCTGCAATCTGTTGTTATTCTTGTACGTGAAAGTATCGTTGTTAAGTCTATGTTTTCAAACGCTTTTCTTAAGACTTCGATCCTTGGTTCAAAGACACACACAGGACTGTCCGTAACCCTGCAAAGTGCCAGCAGGTGATACCCGAGTCCGAAACCAAAGACATACAGGGATTCAGCTTTAGCGATCTCGCCCTCATAATATTTGACCCAGTCCTCTGCCTCTTTTTGAGGATCATATAAACTATGAAGGGTTATGTTATTTACCCGCAAAGAGAGTGTATTTTTTTTTGTATTGACAACTTCAACCTCAGATCTCCCGCTCCAGTTGCTTAAAGTTTCTGCGAGTTCGCTGTCAGTCCGTCTCAGTTCTGAGATGTTCTTTTCAAAAATCATATGTTATTTTCCGGAAACAATAATCCCGTCATAAAATAAACCTTATCGGTAATAAAGCAAATCCCTTGCCAATATACCCGAAATATACCTTTGAGGGGAGAAGCTATATAACTATCTGATTAATAAGAGATCAGAATACTACAATCATGTATATATCATAGCGTTCGACATTTCCAGGCCTCATAAAGTCAATTCGTTGACACTCATATACGTATCCCGGCCTTTATCAATGAAGAACCCTTGCAGAACATTGGAACAAAAGCACCGCAAAAAAAGACCTGAACCACTTTTCATAAACAGGCAGGGGTTCCATGCCAAAGGCATTACATCCGCTGCCATAATTCACTTATATCTTTGGTTCATGGATTCAGTCATGCGGACCAGCCTGTGTTTGTATGTATGCTCCTTCAATATCCTTTCCCTGCCCCTCATGGCCACCCTCTGCCGTTCATCGGGATGTTTCAGATAAAATTTGACAAGGTCGGGAATCTCATTCCTGTTTGTATACACAATAATTTCTCTTCCCACATCAAACAGCTCATGCAGCGCCTCCTGATGGTCTGTCAGAAGGAATGAACCGCATGCCGGCACATCAAAGACCCGCTGATTGACTGACTCACTCATCTGCCTGCTGGTAGCGTTAAAATTAATCCTGCAGGCGTTATAAAGGATAGACAGTTCCTTATAGTAATTAAGCGGAGGAAACAACGTAAAGTTCCGGTCCCTTAACAGCCCCTTCCACCCGTGGTCTCCGTAGATGCGCACCTCACCTCCCCTGAGCATCTCCACACATGATAAGCGGTATAACAGTGTTGCCTTCCACAAGACCGCTGCCTCAAGGTCCATCTTTTCCTTCTTCGAGAGACCCAGGATTTTCTCCCTCACCGTTTCAGGAATGACTTTCATAATGTCACCGTGCATGATTACCGAATGGGCAACATGCGCCGCTGCTCTTTCAACTATCGGATAAAAGTCGGGATCAACTCTTGCCATCCATTCTTTTACCGGCTCAACCATTGAATTTCCGACGAACCCTATATCGCATGAATATTTGTTCGTCTCTTTTTTATGCTTCCCGGCAGTCAACGGTTTAAACAGACCTTCATCCGTTCCAAGCGGCAGATGCACTACTGATTCAAAACCCATGGCCTCCATGTCTCTCATATAGGATTTGTCCCAGAGAAAAAGGGACATCCATGGAGACACATTTTTATCAAAGGCTTCAACAATGAGTCTGGGACTGTCCACATACCATGAAGCGACCGGCATTTCAATCGACTTGAAAAATTCAGTCAATACTCCTTCTTCGTCAAAACCCAGGTGGTTCATTGTAAGCAGGAAATCCGGTTTGAAATTTACTATTGCTTCAATAAGACCTGAGATGATCCTATCACTATCACACGTCTCCTTCATTCCCCCATTTCCATGTCTGGACACAGAGAGATTATGCTTCACCGGAACACGAAGAACCTCATGCTCAAGAGATATTAATGCCTTCTCCACTTCCCTGACAAGAAAGTAGCCCGTATCAATCAGCAGGACTTTCCGCTTATCCAGTTTAAACTTTGCATACCTGAGCCTGTCCCAGAGCTTTACCGCTACGGTTTTGTTGAGAGCATCACGTATGCTTCTGTAATAATCAGGAAATGCGGACATCGCCGAACTTAATGTAAACACAGATAAAGGTTTTATCCCATCCCTCATCTGGAGCTTTGCTATTTCGCCGAGGGCATCATCAGGTGATAATCCCGCCAGATACTGCACATTACCTCTTATCTCAGGGCCGTGCTCTTTTGACAATTCATAAATTTCAGGCAGCGTTTCGACTACGGCGATCTCTGCGCCGGGATATTTCCGTAATAGTTCCGCAAGATGATAACCGAGTCCGAGGCCGAGGACAATCAGGATGCCTTTCCCATCAAACTTAAACGACTCAACAAGAGCTTTCGCCTCAGTCTCAGGGTCATACGTGCTGTGAAGGGTCTTTAATGCTCCATCAGATCCCTTGACCTTCAGAGACACTCTGCCGCTCCGGGTTTCTATTAACCCAAGATTATCCGCTGTATTCATCATCTTTTCTGCCATACTCTCTTTTTTACGTGTTGCAAGATCCTCGTGTTCAACTTTTCATATAATGGTCCCGGTCACACATTACGCTGTCCGGAGTGGCGCAGGTCAGCACACATGCCCTCTTCCGAGTAGTCCGTCGATTTTTTTCAGTCCCTCGCCTTGTCTGCGCAGCGATTCGGAGTATAGGTAATAAGAAGCAAGGGCCTCTCCCGCCACCAACGCGAATATCCTGTAAATGCGGGAGACGATGTCCTCATTACCCTTTTTAAATTTCGCTTTTTGACTGCAAAGGGACTTTCCGAGTTCTTCAAGAAGACGCATAAATTCCGAAATTAAAAAATTCTTCTCAGGATCGCACTCACAATTCTGAGCGTCCTCAACGATCTTTCTATACAGTTGATGAAGATCGCTGTTCCCGGAGTGATTTCCATTCGTCCTTAGATGCCGCGACTTGCTGATATTATTTCTGAAGGACCGGGTAAAAGAGAGCATGTACTTCACAGGGTCTGCATCACCATCTGAGGCTTCAGGGATCGAGGCGTTTATCAGCTCATATATTCCCCTGATGCAGGACGTCAGCCACTCCAGGCTTACATAGTTTATGTCGAAAAACCATCGAAGGTCCTTTTTCTGCGTATATATCCGGTCCTTAGTTTCCCTGTAACACTGTCGTATCAGATGTCCGGGAGAGGCCTTCTCATCCACGATGATATCTCCTTCGCATTTTATACCCATCACGTCATGCCCCTGATCTGCTTCTCCCTCTTCACGCGCAAGTCTCATCAGATACCGTCTCTGATATTTCTCCCTGATGTCTGCGATTTCCCGTACAGAGTTTTCTTTGTGTGATGAGAGCGATGCCTCGTCCATCCAGAACAACCCGGTATAGAGAGGCAGATGCGCCAGCTTATATGTTTGTCCCATCCTGAGCCAGAACTCATAATCACCGAGACCGTAATAACGTTCATCAAAGTACCCTATATGGTCATGCACGGAACGCCGCCACATCGGATGTGGCCCGACGCTGCAGTTTTGCAGCATGTCTTCATATGAGTAATCCGGCCATTTATATGAGCCGATGCGGGTATGTTTTTCAAAACTCTCATGCGGCACACTTGTCAGATACGTATCGCCGTATACCAGGGCCACATCCGGATTTTGATCTAGAAATCGTGAGAGGACCTCATATGCGTTTCTATTAAGTCCGTCGTTTGTGCTGAACGTGGTGATATAACTCCCGGTTGATGATCTGATGGCAATGTTCCATGCCGCGTATATGCCCACACGTTTTTCAGTTCGAATATATTTAATGTTTCGATATCTTTTTTGAAATTCTCTTACTGTTTCCCGCTCGCGTCCCGGAGATGCCGCATCGACCACAATTACCTCTACCCTGTCAAATATGGTTTGCCTTGCGAGGACCCGGAGACATTCCTCCATAAACTCGTCAGCTCCATATGTGGACACAATGGCCGAAACAAGGCAGTTACCCATTTTTCATATTCCCTTTCATCAGCATGTGTTATGTCTGACTTACCTCTTCCCCTAGCTTCAATTCCGTTACTTTCATAAGACGGGACATTTCATCGTCATCCGGGTGCCGGCTGAGGTAAGAGGCGTAGAGTCCCCTTGCCTCACCTGTGTTATTGAGGCTCATGAGCAGATTGCCTAAATTATAAACCGCGTCCCGGTTCTCCGGATCTACCTTCAGTGCCGCCGAAAAATGTTTCAGGGCGCTCTTCGTGTCTCCTGCATGCCATAGGACTGCACCAAGATTATTGAACGCCGTACCATATGTCGGCCAACGCCTGACGAGTTCAGTAAAGGCTGCTACGGCCCCTTCAATGTCGCCTGAATGAAACATCAGCTCCCCTTTCACGTTCATTAAATCAGGGGAATCAGGGTACCGCTTTAATGCTTCGGAAACGTCCTCCATTGCTTGTTCGGACCTGTTTTCAGCAGTCAACCTGTGTATGTCCTTCAGGATCTGCCGGATGTCAGGCCCTCCGCTTCTTACGCGTGGATGCGCCTGTCTTTCTCCAGCCCTGCCTGACTGCATTTCATTTTCCAGGAGTTTCAGCAGCTGTTGCGCCTCATTATAATTTGGATACTCCTTGAGCACAAACTGCGTCAACAACTCCCAGGCCATGGCATGTTCACCGATACGATATGCAACTTCGGCCGCGAGAAAAGCGACCCTCCACTTGTATCCAGGTATCTTGAGAAACCGCTTTATGGCCTTGATAAACGCGCTGAAGGCCTCTTTCAATAATTTCCGTTTTGTAAGAGCGAGGCCTAGCCAGTAATACCAGAAGGGATCGACGACATTGCTGCCTGACCCTCTTCTCATAAGATCAAATACCTTCCTGTTCATGTGAGAAATTATTTTCTCGCTGCTGACAAGCGCGTCTTCCTCAAAGGTAGTTCTATCGAAAAACATCCGCTTTATCTGTTCCATGGCATTCAGCAGCGTTTTGTCCTCTTTGTTTCTTTCCAAAAGGTACATAATCTGACCGGACGTATTGATTGGGTCGCTCGGGTTCGGCGAGGCGCCTTTCAGGCGGACGCGTGTTTCCCTGACCGCTTCGATCAGATTGCGCGCGCTTATCTCCCACGAGTATCTCTTGCTATTTTCAAATCCCTTATCTAAAAGAGATTCCCTGAGTTCCGGATTTTGAATCTTCCTGAGCGCATCAAGCATTCCACCCACATCATGCTCGTCAACGAAAAGCGCAGCCTCACCTGCAACCTCCGGGAGTGAAGAATTCGTGCACGTAATGACCGGACATCCCGAACTCATTGCCTCGAGCACAGGCAGCCCGAAACCTTCATACTGTGAAGGGTATACCAGCGCGACCGCTCCGCTCAGCGCGATGGACAGATCGATGTCACTTAAATACTTGACATGATATTTCACTTCGCCAACAAAGGGATGAAAGGTTTCTTCAAGTTCACCCGCTCCCCCAGTGCAGAATATTTCGAAATCCTTTCTGTTTTCAAGCAGAGAGAACGCCCTGAAAAACAACGCGGCATTCTTGTATCCCATTCTGCTTCCGGACAGCAGGAAATACGGTCTCCTTATCCCGTGTTCGCGTTTGAACCGGTCCGTGTCCTCCTTTGCATGGGGCCTGAAAACATCTGACACGGCATTGCTGACGATATAGATCATCCTGTCCGCATAGTTGGGGTAAATCTTCCGAAAATCGTTCTTTGTCGCTTCAGATACGGAAAGGTAGGCGCCAGCCCTGTCAATGGCCTTTGCCTTGGCCCTCCACTGCTCCTCGGCAAGGTCCATCCCCTTGATCTCAGGGATCATGTCGTGGAGCATGAGCAGCGAGTGAGTGTTTTCAGGATATGTGTAATAGGTGGAAATAAAAAGCACCGCATTCTCTTCTTTGCAGATGTCCTGAAGGTACATCGCATCACGCTCGAAACTCATAGCGTCATACTCATCAATTTCTCTTCTCCTGATCCCTTCGATAAAAGGCGCCGTCCCTCCCCTGTCAAGCAGCAGGACTTCGTTTGATATTTCCGATTTCGCGAGTTGCTCGAGCAATGATATCCAGACTCTATAAATGCCCGCAGGGCGTTGCTTCTGCAACTGGAATATCACGCCGTCAATAACTATCCTGTCTGCCAATTTCCCTGGTGAAATATACCGCTGCATGTTCCTTCTTTTTTCAATTTCAGGGATATGATTGTCAATCCATGTGATTATGTCCGCTGTCAACTTCTCAAGGGTAAAATTCTTATGTACATATTGACCACCCTCGCTTGCGATTCTGTATGCAAGGTCCCTGTTTTTCATGAGCATCACAACCTTTTCAAGCATCTCTTCGCGCGTTGAATAATACATGACATGTTTCCCGTCGGTAAAAAGTCCGTCATGCTGCGGTATGCCCGTCCTGTTTGTCACCAGGGCGCACCCGCAAGACATCGCTTCATACACGCGGGACGGAAAATTGTGGCCAAGGGTCGGGAAGTTCAGGGCAATCCGGTATTTATTGAAATCATTCGCCAGGTCATCTCCGGTAACAGGACCTTCCGTGAACTCTATCAGGTCAACGGCGTTCTTCTCCTGTAAAAATTCTACAAGCCGCCGCCGTTGCTCATACGTTTTTGTGCTGCCGACAAAGGAGGCTGTCTTGCCTCTAAAGAAGGCGCGCCCTATCCTGTCTTCAATCTTTTTACGAACATTAAATATAGAGTCATCAATACCAAACGGCTGCCACATCACACGATCGTGCAATTTTTCAAGCAGCTCCCTGTCCGTGTAGTCATTGTACACGATCGCATCTACGCATCCTGCCGCTGAGGCAACCGCTTTCTTCATGGCATCATTTTCAAAAAGCCTGCAGTTGTCTTCAATAGATTCATGTATGTACAAAACCTTTACTATCTTTGAATTGTTCCATCTTTCCTGCCACCTCGGACTTGCGTGCAGCATCTGCGAGTGCCAGTCAAATCCAAGCAGTATTATGAGATCTGCCTGAGGCTTCGCAAGATATTCGAACAGGCCGTCATCATCCCTGATGTGAAGATCACCCCAGTCCGACTTAGGGCAGAATACACGGTGCAGCCTTTTCAATTTTCTTGCGGCGTTTATCCATCCATCGGAAATGTTCCACCCATGTACTCCGGTGGCCTGCATAACAATGTCGACTTTGGGTGCGCCTTCCGAATGGTTCCAAATAGCGGGGACGCTNNTCCTCTATCGATTCGGCCTTCCCGCTTCCCGCTTCATTTATTGAATACCCCCATTGCGTCATCTCATCTTTACACAAGGCATTCAGAAAATATACAAATTCAGGCGTAACTTGCCCCGCATATTGCGAGACACGAGGCATCCCTTCGACCTTCCTCGTCCGGTTAACGGATTGTCTCGCCAGGAAATCCCCGATTTTCCCTGAATCCTCAATTGACAGACAAAGAAGCCTGCCGATCTGTTCAGCGGTCCCGTGAGGATCGACGATTATATCTTCCTGTCTGATTTCCAGCAGCCTGCCCCTGTCTATCATCGGCCTTATCATGGTCCTGTATTCCTTGAGGCAATCGACCCAGTACCTCAGGAGGTCCGCATCTGAACGATCCGGATTATGGGTCCTCCTCTGGGACTGGACCTGGTCTCTTGGATGACGATATACAAATATAAACTTCGCTGACCGGAACACCCGCTGAAGCGTCGGCATCATCCTTATCTGGGCGATATCGGGTGTCTTTTCTATCCAGCGTTTCCCTCTCTGCCCTCCCACTTCCTTTTCAAAACCATCTATCGCCGCTTCCACCCAGGCCAGGAGCTTTTCGAAGTTGCCTTTGTTATGAAGAATTGAGGATGGATGAAATGCCTGATATGTCTTCTCGGATTTATTCAGCGCGTCTTTTATTCCCTCCAGCAGCCAGTACATGATGTGGCCCTCTACATGAGGGATGAAAAAGTCGTCAAGAGTTGCAATGGATTTTGCGAGCGCGGTCGTACCGCTTCTCGGCAGACCCATGATGAACAGCGGTCCGCTGCATGAATTTTTTCGGCAATCTTTCAAGTCCTGGTCCATTCTTACCGTCTCCCTTCAATCACTGCATCCATTAACCGGGATATTTCTTTGTCTTCAGGATGTTCAATCAGGTATTGCGAATATAGGTTCCGTGCGTCATCAGCGCTGTTCAGACAGGCCAGTATTTTCCCGCAATTTATCACGGTATCCCGGTTATACGGATCGACCTGAAGTGCGGTTGAAAAATACTGCAGGGCCTTTTCAATTTCTTCTTTCTGCCAGAAGACCACCCCGATATTGTTGTAAGCCTCTGTAAGGGAGGAATCGAGGGCAATCGCCCTCTGAAATGCTGCTAACGCACCATCAATGTCTCCCTCTGCGAACAGCTCTTCACCCTGCAGGTTTGTCTCTATCGCATTACTCAAAGCGGTATTCATCATGCACCGGCGTTTCAGGTACAGTTCCCTGTATGCCTCAGCCTGGACTTTAAGGGAGTACCTCTGCTCTGCCTTTTCCCTGCACGCCTGAGCCAGGCCGAATGAATTCCCCTGTGATATGACCCAATCTATGCCTTCAATCAATCCGTTTACATCTCTGGGCCTGACGAGATACCCTGTCCTGCCGTGTTCAACCATGTCCGGAATTCCTCCGACCTCAAATCCAACTACCGGCAGGCCGCATGCCATAGCCTCTGCAACCGTGTTGGGCAGATTGTCCTCAATGGACGGGATGACGAATACATCGGCCGCGCTGTAGATCATGGCAAGGCGTTGTGTATCATTCACATGTCCGAATTTTACGACAGGATATTTTGATCTGATCCTTGTTTCTTC
>DKBK01000082.1 GCA_002451135.1 Nitrospiraceae bacterium UBA6902 | reverse complement strand
ATTGTAACCTCTCAGTCGATGGATTTAAGGATTATTTCTATAGTATGGCAGCAAATCAGAGGTGCCGGCTTCGCTATATTAACAATACAGGTCAGGGATTTTATTATAATATAGAGAATTCATATGGCAAAGGAGAACGCACATGATATTTGAAAGGCTTATCGTTGGTCCGCTTGAGGAAAATTCTTATATCATAGGGGATGAAGCGACAAAAGAGGCAATTGTCGTAGACCCCGGAGACGAATCCGACAGGATTATCGAAATAATACAGGACAGGAACTTGCGGGTACATTCCATAATTTGCACGCATACTCACTTTGATCACGTTGGCGCCGTGGGGGACATCAAAAAGGCAACCGGTGCCAGAATATTGATCCACAAAGAGGATCAGCAGATATATGAAACAGCCAAGGACCAGGCCGCCTTCTGGGGATATGACTTTGATGACATTCCGCAGCCTGACGGCTTTATCGATGAAGGTGATACTATTCAGGTCGGCAATATGAACTTCAAGGTCATGCATACCCCAGGCCACAGCCCCGGAGGAATATGCCTCTACGGAGATGGCGTATTGATAACCGGAGACACTCTCTTCAAGGGGTCTGTAGGAAGGACCGACTTTCCCGGAGGCAGTATGGAAGAGCTCAGGAAATCCTTCAGGCGCCTGCTCAGTTTACCCGAAAACACAAAAATATTTTCGGGCCATGGTCCGGAGAGCACAGTGGGAATAGAGAAAAGGACGAATTATTTTGTAAATGAGTTTTTGTAAAAATGGCAACGAGGATGATTTCGTCCTTAATTATGCCATGCGGTAACGCAGGAATATATGATCATTTGCGTCTTGTCAGTATCTCAAGCTGCTCAATAATGGCGCCAGGCTCGCCAGCCACCTTTGCGGGACGAATGGTGTTAAGGTCTACTCCCGCCAATTTCTTAACAGACGGACACTGCGGTATGGGGATATCGGGGTAGTTTTTCTGAAAATCAGGAAACTTCGCCGGAGATGCGGTCTCAAGCACGGTAATTATTGATTTATCTTCACTGAAATATTGCCGGTATCTGAAGGACGCGGCTACCCCTATCACCCCATGGGGTTCAAGAACAATATTGTTTCTGCGCCAGAATCTCACAATATGGGCCTCAATGTCCTCATTTGTGATAATGTCCTCTCCAAACACATCCCTGCGGAGGTTCTCCACAACCGCCGGGGTGATGCTTCTTTTTTCAAGGAGGATGTCCGGTATACGTTCCGGAGATTCTCCGTAGAGAAAGAGAATTCGCTCAAGGTTTGAGGGTACGGAGATATCCATGGAATTTGCAAGCGTAAGCTTGTTGCTGAGGCTGCCTGAGGCTGTCCCTTTTCCGACAATATTTGCAAAGATATTGTTAGCGTTCGTCCCGGCGATGAATACCTTGACCGGCAACCCCATCCGCTTTGCAATCAGGCCCGCAGTCAGATTGCCCAGATTTCCCGATGGCACCGAAAATATGATATTCTGGGCAGGGAACATTTTGTTGAGGCCGGCCCATATAAAGAAATAATACACGGTCTGGGGCAGAAGTCTCCAAAGTGATATGGAATTGGCTGACGTGAGATGAAAGCGGTTACGCACTTCATCATTATTAAGCAGGCCCTTGGTCAGCTGCTGGCAGGCATCGAAATTCCCGTTTACCGGAATTGCACTGACATTCCCTTTTACCGAAAGCATCTGTTTTTCCTGTACCTCGGAAACCCCGTCAGCAGGATAGAGGACCAGGACTCTCGTGCTGGGTAAACCATAGAAGGCTGTCTGTATTGCCGTACCGGTGTCACCTGATGTGGCAACGATAATGGTAGCCTCTCGTTTATTGACTGACAGATAGTGGCTCATCAGCCTTGCCAGGAACCGGGCGGCAAAGTCCTTAAAGCTGCATGAAGGCCCCCTGTCGAGCCTGGCAATGACAAGATTGTTGTCATCTATGGCTTGTTCAAGAGGGATATGTGTCTCACTATATGCACCGGTACAAATATCTGCGAGGACATTGTCAGAGATATCATCCTGAGGGAGAAAGCTCCTCATGATCACCCATGCCATTTCCGGATAGGTCAGATTCGATAATTTGTGGATGGCTGCTTCAGTAAAGTAAGGCAGTCTGGCAGGCATGAAGAGTCCGAAATCGGAAGAGAGCCCCCTTTCAAGCACAATACTCCATTCATAACGCATCTTCCCTTTACGGTCCCGCGTAGAGACAAAAAGGGATGAGTCTGCAGAATGATCGGGCAGTAATGTGATTAATTTTTTTGTATCCATTCAAGTCTCCTTTTTAAAACAGGGGCACATGATTAGTCTATACCGGCAATATATTTTTTTTCAATTGATCACTGTGAGGCATGCTGTTCAGTGATATACATGCAGACAGCTTCGATACATACTATAAAATTACCTTATGTCCTCCCGGGGCGGAATTGCACGACGATCGCACCGGCTTTTTCAAGGGAGGTAGTGCATACATTTCATGTTAGCAGTGCACAGTGCATCCGCAGGA
>DKBK01000089.1 GCA_002451135.1 Nitrospiraceae bacterium UBA6902 | reverse complement strand
AGAGTGACTTGCCATATTAGTAATCGTCGATTACAATACATATCGTAGGTTGACAGGCATGTCGGACTTCAAATAAAATTATATCCTTGGCATGTAAACCCTGTCAGGTAGCCGGTGAACCATACTACATACGATGAGTAAGCGACAACAGTCGTGGTTGCGCCTGTAGCTCAGTTGGATAGAGCAACTGCCTTCTAAGCAGTGGGCCAGGGGTTCGAATCCCTTCAGGCGCGCCAAACAAATTTTGTTAAGTCGAAATTTGAGCACTAAGCGTGTAGCTATATTATTATTTTATCGCTGGAAGCTTAGTGCTAGTAGCAAAAGTGGTGAGTGTAGCTCAGCCGGTTAGAGCATCTGACTGTGGCTCAGAGGGTCGGGGGTTCGAGTCCCCTCACTCACCCCAAAAATTGCTGTATAAAATTGCAGTATTAAGCTATGAACACTAAGTATACAGCTTCTTTACGTGTTGTTTTTAGGTATGTGATAGCGCCTGTAGCTCAGTGGACTAGAGCATCGGCCTCCGAAGCCGGGTGTCGGAGGTTCGAATCCTCCCAGGCGCGCCATGCAGATTTAATTTACTAAAATTTAGTGTAATAAACTGCAAGCTGGAATGTACAAGCTTTAATTGTATTGCGTATTGTTTATTCCTTATATAATGGGCCGTTAGCTCAGTTGGTAGNNGTCGGAGGTTCGAATCCTCCACGGCTCACCATTATATATTTTATCCGATAACTCATGGATAGGCTCACGCGGATAACACAATAGTGCTCACGTTATAAGGGGCATCTTCACTAAAGAAAATAATTACTCTTATCCCACGGCGGGTCAATAATCTCAAGGCCAATACGGTTTCGTAGATTATGAGGAGGAATTCCAGTCGACCATTTTATTATGCAGGTTAACATCAATGGTTCTCCTCGTGGTGTTTCAATCTTCAAAGATATGGTGTCTCCGGGGCGGAAATCCACGGCGTTTTCCGCGACATCAGTTACTACATTGACACCTGTTTCAGAAAGATTCTCTATTACACCGACGTAGCATTTATCGTGGTATATTACCTCGGCCTTATAGCCGGCAATAATTCTTTTAGGCCCCCGATTGTTCATTCTTAATATCTCCGTAATCCCGAAAATCAGTCTTACTCAAGTATATCAAAATTATACATACTACATATCATATTACATGGGAAAGATTGATATGTTTCATTTCAGTTATGTATCAGGATTGTCGAGTATAACACATGAGGGTGATCATTATTAAATAAGGAGTTGCTTCCGGAGAGAGTTCATCGGTTGAGGAATCGAAAGAGGCATGAGGAAAGAAAACATCATTTTCTTTTATGCATAAGACGAGCACTTGTTTGAATAGGGATAATCCACCTATGGCAATAAAATAATCTCTGTACTTGAGGAGATAGCGGGAAGATATTTTGTTATAATACACTTACGATTGTGGTCTGTGAACTTGGGTCTGGATAGAAACCAGCGTATCATTGTTGACGCACTATAAGAGAAGAAGGCGGTCAATATATAAAACCACATGTAACTAAAACAGATTATGTTTTAAATGAACCATGGATTTTCTTGAGAATCACCCCAAAAGGCATGAGAAGAAAATCTATTCGTTATCACAAATTGGAATATTTGCAGAGCACACTATTTGTTGTACGTTTATTTACAGTGCTTATTTGAAGTGTCGGCTATATTTACACATTGCGTGCTTATTAGCTTAAATTGACTATATAATTCGGTAAGATGAGTCATGGCATTGCGTTTGCTTAAATAAAGGCAGCATTATTTTCTTGTAGTAAAATAAGTATAATATTTCAAATGAATACTGATAAACATAGTTCAACCGAAGAAAAAAATGGCAGACTTCTTTCTGACAGGCGGAAGTGCCCAACCCCCCTCTTCAGCAGATATACGTTCTTTGGAGGAAGAAGAAAATGCGTCAGGCGGGAGAAAGAAAAAAAGGTCTGCATTTATGTAGACTTGTATAGCACAAGGCTTCTGATACTCCTGATATCGCTTTTGCTGCTTAGTTGCGTGGACGCATATTTAACTCTCGAATTAATAGGGAAGGGCCATGTAGTCGAGGCAAACCCTATCATGGCTTTTTTTCTTGATTATGGTGAAACTCCTTTTACGGTTGTAAAATTTGTTATTACGGCCTTTTGCCTGGTTATTTTATGTTTATTCAAGAATGTGAAAGTTACAAGGATATGTCTTCCATTCGCGGTAAAAATGTATATATTAGTCGTTGCATATGAGTTTTACCTCTTTATGATATAGCTGAATATTAACAGTTTTAGCGCACCTGCTCTCATTACTTTCCCAAAAGCGTAATGCATTGTTCCACGTGGAACAATACAGAAACCATCAGTACCGCCAGGTCTTTGCCATAATGATAACGTGCTGGTTAGGAAAATAAACTATATTCAAAAGGGGGCAATTATAAACAGTATGGTAAACCTCATTCCCCTTTGTCTTCGAAACGTCTGCTTGATTCGAGATAATATTTATTATGACGGAGGAGCATGTATGCTCTTATGATCATATGCAGCATTACGTGCGGTGATGAGAAGAATAATGAGCATTACGCATTCAGAGAATTAGTAAAATTCATCGCAGGTCTTAACTGAATCGTAAATGTAACGNNCTGGCGTTACTCATATAGCGAAGCTTAAAAGCTATTATTAACATCGTTAAATTTTCTTCTTTATGGCATGAGATATCCACTGATGCAGATGTTCCACGTGGAACCTGTTTTCTGCTTAATAGGAAAATTGACTATTTATAGGCAGTTATGATAAATTTCATGTTACCTGATCAGACAGGATAATTGTTGAAAACATGTTAATTTTAGGAATAGACACATCATGTGATGATACTGGCGCTGCAATCGTTGAGGATGGGACAAAAATCATCTCAAACGTAGTCTCAAGCCAGGACGAGATCCACGAGAAATATGGGGGCATAGTGCCCGAGCTCGCATCCCGGAGACATATTGAATTGATATGGCCAGTGGTAACCGAGGCAATGACGCGGGCACATATCACATTTAATGATATTGGCGCAATTGCCGTTACCCATGGGCCGGGACTTATAGGGTCACTGCTTATAGGTGTCTGTTTTGCCAAGTCGATATCATTTGTCAATCAGATTCCCCTGGTCGCGGTAAATCACCTGGAGGGTCATATACATGCAATATTTCTGGAGGCAAGTCCTGATTTTCCCTTTATTGCGCTCGTGGTATCAGGAGGACATACCAGTATATACAGGGTCGATGATTTCGGTGTCTATAGGGAAATTGGACGTACGAGGGATGATGCTGCTGGTGAGGCATACGATAAGGTTGCGAAACTCCTGGGATTCGGCTTTCCGGGCGGTCCCATCATAGATGCAATCGCATTAAAAGGAGATCCTCTGGCGATGACGTTCCCGAAGGCGAATATTGCGGGAAGCTTTGATTTTAGCTTTAGCGGCATTAAAACCTCTGTGATGAATTATGTGAAAAAAAATCCGGGTTCAAAAAAAGAAGACATCGCTGCAAGTTTTCAGTCGTCAGTTACCGAAGTGCTTATCGAACGAATTTCAGAGGTCGTAAAGGCAGAAGGCGTAAAAAGGGTGGTTTTGTCAGGTGGAGTATCTGCCAATAGCGCCCTTAGAGAAAAAATAGGTCACAGGGCAATAAAGGAAGGGATTGAGCTTTTTCTGCCATCTTTGTATCTGTGCACTGATAATGCAGCCATGATAGCGTCTGCCGGGTATCACCATTTCAAACAGGGCAATTTCGCTAAATATGATTTAAATCCAAAGGCTTATCTTCCGCTGGTGTCAGCCACCGGCTGACCGTGATGCGTTATCACGTACAATGATCTTTAAGGTGGGCCCCAAATGCACCAATTCCGGCAAAGGATTCTCTGCATAAAGGACACGTGAAAGAGCCATGTTTGATCTTATGAACCTGCTTGTTCCACAGATCCCTGATCTTTGACTTGCTATTGAGATCACATGAGACTTTAATGTCATCCATTGAGTTTTTCATATGGTTACCCTTATCTGAGGAAGTTAAATCGTTACGTACCCACGACAATGTTATTTGCTGATCTGCGTATTACAGATATAAAATTTTTCCGTCATATATTGAGTTNNTTTGCGAGCAGGAATAGTATGATGCCTATCGTTAAGGCCGAATCCGCAACATTGAATGCCGGCCAATGCCATTTTCCCACAAATACATCAATAAAATCAGTAACTTTACCTATTTGTATCCGGTCGATCAGATTCCCGACGGCCCCCCCAAGGATTAAAGAAAGGGCAAAGAGCTCAACTCCCTTCGGGAGCCTGGACAGGTACAGAACAATGGCAATTATCGCAATAACTGAAATGCCGATAAAATATTTATTACCCAGACTTGATAATATGCTAAAGGCTGCCCCTCTGTTTTGCACATGCACTATATTGAGAAAAGGCAACACACTAATGCTCTCATAAAGCATTATCTTTGAAACAATGATCTTCTTGGTCACGTAATCAAGAAAAATAACAACAGCAGATATAAGTGTAATCAAGGCCCCTTTGTTCATTTCGTCAGCACTTCAAAACATCTATGACAAAGGTCGTGGTGGGTTTCATGCGTGCCCACACTTACACTCCAGTTCCAGCATCTCTGACATTTTTGTCCCGGAGCCCGTTCTATTTGAATGGCGATGTTATTAATATCTGTGCATTTATAGGCAGTGGCAGGGGCTTCTGATATGTTGCGTATCTCCGTATCCGAAACAATAAACAGCGTGGGCAGAAAGGACCGGTAAGCATCGAGAACCGGGTTTGTTGCTTCATCCACATACAGCGTCACCTTTGCCTCTAGTGCATTGCCAATGTATTTCTCCTGACGTTTTATCTCTAATGCCTTATTAACCTCATCGCGAATTTTCCAGAACAGTTCCCATTTCTTCTCAAGTTCATTATCAACAAATTCAGGATTAACTTTGGGAAAATCGGAGAGGAACACACTCTCCTCCTTATCCCCCGGGATATATCTCCATATCTCTTCAGCGGTGAAGGAAAGGATGGGTGCTATCATTTTAGTCAATGAAATCAATATGTTATATAGCACTGTCTGTGCGGCCCTTCTTTCTTTTGAATCTTTCTTGCACGTATATAGCCGGTCTTTTAATATATCAAGGTAAAAGGAACTCATGTCCATAATGCAGAACTGATAGACTGCGTGATAGACTTCATAAAATGCAAATGTTTCATAAGAATTACTGACCTTCTTTACGAGCCCCTGAAGCAGGCTGAGAGCAAGCCTGTCAATTTCCTGCAGCTCCTCTTTCTTGATCTTGCCGGGTGTTGTCATTGATGTATCGATATCATTTATGTTGCCCAGTAAAAACCTGCAGGTGTTTCTTATCTTTCTATATGCGTCAACAAGACGGGAAATGATTTCATTTGAAATCCTCATGTCTTCCCTGTAATCTGCGGACGAACTCCAGAGTCTCAATATCTCTGCGCCCTGCTTGCCTGTGATCTCCTGCGGGGCTATTACATTGCCTAAAGACTTGGACATCTTCTTGCCCTGCCCATCCACAACAAACCCGTGTGTGAGCACAGCCTTGTACGGCGCCCTGTGGCGTGTTCCCACTGATGCAAGGAGCGAACTCTGGAACCACCCCCTATGTTGATCGCTTCCCTCCAGGTAGAGGT
>DKBK01000092.1 GCA_002451135.1 Nitrospiraceae bacterium UBA6902 | reverse complement strand
AAATAGGGAATGTCTGTGCAAAAGGGAGCGCGCAATTACAGGAACAGCAGAATGAAACGGTGTACGACCTGTTACATAAATACGAAGAAATAAAAAAGGCATATGAGATATTAAAAATAATGGTTGACGCACACGAACAAAAAATGCATGGCCTTAACAGTAGTTCTCCCGGGGTAGCACATGGCTACGAGAAGATGGAATCCTCGATCAATGAGCTCAAAAAAACCGTTCTTGACATCCAGAAGAGGCCCCATGAAATTGACCACAAATTGGCCAAAATGGAAGAAAGACTGGAAGTATCATTACATGAAAAATATTCAAGGCAAAAAAATATTATGCTGGTTCTCGTAATACTAGTTATTGCTGCTATGTTCCTCTCGGTGATAAATTTCTATTTCAGTTAACACATACATATCCGCTGTCTTCATGAGAAATCGGGCCGCGTGATGAGCCATGTTTTTATGCAAAGGTTTTACGCGTGCTCTTACCGGGAAATAGATGAAAGATAAAATAACTTGCCTATGGCAAATAAGATAATATATAATATCTCACTCTCCTATCCGGGAAAGATATCAACAGCTTATAAACAAATGTTAGTAACTATATTTGCCATCTCATAACGCCTTTATATCAAATAAAAAGGAAGTATGAATACCGAAGAAACTTGGATAAAAACCATTGAAGCCATTGGTGTTAAGGTCGGCGGTCAGGCCTTTGATCTGTGGTTTCGGCCGTTGAAACTCGTGCAGTTTCAGGACCAGAATATAGTTCTGGAAGTTCCAAACAAATTTTTTAAGGAATGGATCGAGGACCATTTCCCCGGGATAATATCCGAGACGATTAAAGAATTTGTCAATAAAGATGTCTCGGTGAAATTCAAGGTCTTTGATAAAAAAGAAGACCCGGTAATTAAAAAGATCGAATCAAAGCAGGAAAACAGACGGGCGAAACTTGCCAGTAGAGGAATTTTTCTGAACCCGAAATTTACCTTTGATACCTTTGTGGTTGGCGCAAGCAACCAGTTTGCTCATGCGGCATCACGGGCGATTGCCGATGCCCCTGGCAAGGCATATAATCCCTTGTTTATATTCGGAGGTGTCGGCCTGGGCAAAACCCATCTTATGAATGCAATCGGCAATAAAATAATAGATCAGCAGAATAATGTGAAGTTGCTGTATGCCCCTGCAGAGCAGTTTACGAATGAGTTTGTGTATTCCATGAGAAACGATAAAATGGACGAATTCAAGGCAAAATACAGAAATCTTGATATCCTGATCATCGACGATATTCAGTTTATTGCGGGCAAAAGCGGGACGCAGGAAGAATTGTTTCACACCTTTAATGCCCTGTATGACACCCAGAAACAGATTGTGTTTTCGAGCGACAGACTACCAAAGGATATTTCCCCCATTACTGAAAGACTGAGGTCAAGATTCAGTATGGGACTTATTGCGGACATTCAGATACCTGATGTGGAAACCAAAATGGCGATTCTTGGCAAGAAGTCTGAACTGGAGGGCATCGAGCTCTCGGAAGATGTCAATTTCTTTTTGGCAAGCAAGATAAAATCAAACATCCGTGACCTTGAGGCCTGCATGATACGGCTAGGGGCGCATGCCTCCCTGACGGGAAAGCTGATTACCATCGATATGGTGAAGGATGTCCTGAAGGACATGATTTATGACGAGGAAAAGGCATTGACGGTAGAGTTCGTTCAGAAAACGGTGTGCGAGTACTACGGACTAAAAGTGCAGGACATAAAGGCCAAAAAGAGGACGAGAGAGATCGCTTTTCCGAGGCAGGTCGCAATGTATCTGAGCAAGTTTCTCACGGATTCATCTCTGAATGAAATCGGGAAAAACTTTGGGGGCAAGGATCATTCTACCGTTATTCATGCCTGCAAGCTCATAGAAGAACGCAGGAAAAACGACGATGAGTTTGATAAAAAAATTGAATATCTGATAAAAAAAATAAAAAGTAATTAGAAAATAAAGGACTAACAGGTATAGGAACGGAAGGCCTTAATCCCAGGAGGACACGATGAAGCTGAAGATACAAAAAGAAGCGATTCAAAATGCATTGCAGAGTATACAGGGCATTGTTGACAAAAAAACTACCATGCCGATTCTCAGTCATTTTTTGCTGAAAGTAAATAAATCGGCATCCTTGATGGCTACCGACCTGGATATTGCACTTAAAGGCCCTCTCAAAGCAGATATTTTGGAACAGGGTGGGCTTTGTATCCCTGCCCGGAAACTTTTTGAAATAGCCAGAGAGGTCGAGGGTGATTTATTGCTGGAGTCGCAGGATAATAACTGGCTTAAGGTCACTTCAGGGAAAAGCACATTCAAGTTGATGGGGCTTCCTGAGGAAGATTTTCCCGCACTGCCGGAAGTGAGCAAATCAGAAGCGCTGCACATTAAGGCGGACACACTTAAAGATATGATAGAGAAAACCATATATGCGACAGGAGAAAGCGATACGAGATACACGCTTAATGGTCTTCTGCTGCACTTCATGCCGAAAAAGAAGAATATTGAATTAAAGGTTGTTGGTACCGACGGGCACAGGCTGTCGGTAATTTCCTTAGAGCTTGAAGGGAAAATCTCTGAAGAGAAGAAACTGATATTACCGAAAAAGGCAGCAATTGAATTGAAAAAGCTTATTGAAGGGAGTTCGGAAACCATCGAGGTGTATTTAGACAAGAATCATATTTTTTTCAGCATGGATCACATTATCTTGACCTCAAGGCTTATTGAAGGGACCTACCCGAATTATGAACAGGTGGTTCCCAAGAATAATGAGAAGAAAGTGGCTATTGAAAAAATAGCGTTTCTTAAGGCGCTCAGGAGAACCTCAATAATGAGCAGGGAGAGGACAAATGCGGTAAGATTTGATCTGGAGGCCGGCAAAATAACCCTGATATCAATGAATCCTGATATTGGAGAGGCAAGGGAAGAAATCGCCGCTCAGTACAAAGGGGACGCAATTTCGATTGGCTATAATGCCCGCTATGTATTGGACATTCTCCAGGCGATGGACGGGGAAACGGTGAGCATGGAACTTCAGGAACCATTGAGCCCCACACTGCTGCTGTCACCTGAAAATAAGGGCTATACCTGCGTAGTCATGCCGATGAGAACGTAATTAAGAAGGAAAGGCTGCGCATGAGGAAGAAAAATATTGTTATGATTCCGGCCCTATCCTTCAGCCTATTTATCATAAAGAAAGGAAGTAAATGACAGAGAAAGTACAAAATATAAATTCGAGTGAATACGGCGCATCAGACATAAAAGTACTTAAGGGGCTTGACGCGGTCAGGAAAAGGCCTGCCATGTACATCGGGAGCACCAGCGTTGAGGGTCTTCATCACCTGGTATACGAGGTAATAGACAACAGTGTAGATGAGGCCCTTGCCGGCTTTTGTGAAAAAATCGATGTGACAGTTCATCTGGAGGGCAGCGTTACGGTTGTTGACAACGGCAGGGGCATTCCTACAGGCAAACACCCGGGAGACCCAAAAAAGAGGAGCGCGGCCGAGATCGCGCTGACTGAACTCCATGCGGGGGGGAAGTTTGAGAGCAAGGCATACAAGATATCCGGGGGCCTGCACGGGGTCGGGGTATCAGTGGTAAACGCGCTCTCTGAATGGCTGGATCTTGAAATAAAACAAAACGGCGAGGTATGGACTCAGCGGTTTGAGCGTGGGGTGCCAAAGGGTCAACTTACGCTCGTGGGAAAGACGAAAAGCCGGGGCACTAAAATAACGTTTAAGCCTGATGCCGAGATTTTTGAGACCACGGAATTTAATTATGATACCCTCGTAAACAGGTTCAGGGAACTGGCGTTTCTTAATAAAGGGCTGACGATAAACATTACGGATGAGAGGACCAGTAAAGAGCAGACATTTTTCTACGAAGGAGGGATCGTTTCCTTTGTGGAACACTTGAATAAAAACAAGAACAGCCTCCATCCAAAGCCGATTTACATATCAAGTGAAAAAGACCGGATTTCTGTAGAAGTGGCCATGCAGTACAATGACAGTTATACCGAAAACATTTACGCGTTTGCAAATAATATAAATACAAAAGAAGGCGGGACACATCTTGCCGGATTTAAGGCTGCGCTCACAAGGACAGTGAACAGTTATGCATCGTCATCGGGTCTGGTGAAGAACGTGAAGGAATCCATATCGGGTGATGATACGAGGGAGGGGCTTACTGCCGTCATAAGCGTAAAGCTCCCCGACCCCCAGTATGAGGGACAGACCAAGACCAAACTCGGCAACAGCGAGGTAAAGGGAATGGTAGAGTCTATGGTGAACGACGCCCTCGGTAATTATTTTGAACAGAATCCGTCGGTAGTAAAGAAAATAATAGAAAAGGCGATTCAGGCGGCGAGGGCCAGGGAGGCGGCGCGAAAGGCCAGGGAGCTTACCAGGAGAAAAGGCGCTCTTGAAGATACGGGGCTTCCGGGAAAGCTCGCGGACTGTGCTGAGAAAGACCCTGAGCTCAGCGAGATATTCATTGTTGAGGGTGAGTCCGCCGGCGGCTCTGCAAAACAGGGCAGGGACAGGCACAACCAGGCGATATTACCGCTGAAGGGAAAAATTCTGAATGTGGAAAAGGCCCGGTTTGACAAGATGCTGGCGTCTGAGGAGATAAAGATACTGATAACCGCGCTTGGCACCGGTATTGGAACGGAAGATTTTGACATCGAAAAGGCCCGCTATCACAAAATCGTGATCATGACCGATGCAGACGTCGATGGTTCGCATATAAGGACCCTGCTCCTGACCTTCTTTTTCAGGCAGATGCCGCAGGTGATCGAGCAAGGGTATCTCTACATTGCGCAGCCACCGCTTTTCAGGGTGAAAAAAGGCAAAAAAGAAAAGTATATACAAAATGAAGGCGAGCTTGAGAATATGCTTTTTGAACTTGCTGCGGATGAAATCGAAATCCATAACGGGAAGCTTCTGGCGGGAAAAGAGATCATCCCGTATATCAGGAACCTTTCCAGGTTTGAAAAACTCCTTGAGTGGTTTGCCAGGAGAAAGAAGGACACGGCAGTTATCAAGGCCCTGCTGCATTATGATTTAAACAAAGACGTCCTTAAGAACAAGGGAGATGTACAGTCCCTTATACGGAGACTGAAGGGGGAATTCCCGGATATCTCTGAAGACATAAAGGAAGATGAAGAACATCAGTCATACAGGATTGAGTTAAAACGGGAAGGCCTCAGGTTGACGATTGATGATGCTTTCATGACATCGCCGGATTTCAGGGAACTGTCCAGTCTCTTTACGGAACTCAGGGGACTCGGGCATCCTCCCTATAAATTAAAACATAACAGCGAAACGAATGAGTTTAAAAGCTCCAGGGAGCTGTTTGACTTTATCCTTTCCCTCGCCAAGAAAGGGATCAGCATACAGAGATATAAGGGGCTTGGCGAGATGAATCCTCAGCAGCTCTGGGAGACAACGATGCAGCCCGATAAAAGGACTTTGCTGAAAGTCACGATAGAAGATTTAGTAAAGGCCGAGGAGATTTTCAGTACCCTTATGGGAGACCAGGTTGAGCCGAGAAAGGAATTCATTGAGCAGCACGCGTTAGAGGTGAGGAATCTGGATATATAAGAAGTAAGGCATTTATCATCTGTTACATGAACGGGTATATGACAGGGCGGATTGATCCGCCCTTTTTGTTCAGGGGCGGTGAATGATGAAAATTAATTACCTCATACGTTATTGAGAAATCAATTCATGTATTCATAATGGTGATGCGAGAGGGGTTTTGCGGTAAGCAAGATTTCGTGTTATTTTGCAGGAACCCGATCTCACCATCATGGAGCGTATGGAATCACCGCTGGACAGGCTGGTAAAATGAATCCCGTTCCACAGGAACCTTGCCGGCCTTTTGAATCAGATGCATGAGCTCACTTTTTGTCAGGGCGGTTCCTGAAAGCGCTCCTGCCGCATGACTAATCTTTTCTTCTATAATGGTGCCATCCAGATCATCTGCACCAAAGGTGAGGGCAACCTGGGCGATCTTTTCCCCGAGCATTATCCAGTAGGCTTTAATGTGGGTGATATTATCCAGAAAGAGCCTGGACACCGCGACTGTTTTGAGGTCATCTATGCCGGACGTGTATTTTGCCCCTTCTATTTTGGTGTTGAGCGGATGAAATGCGAGGGGGATAAATGCCTGGAAGCCGCCGGTCTTATCCTGCAGGTCGCGAAGTTGTAACATATGCTCAACCCGGTGTCTATAGTGCTCAATATGACCGTAGAGCATGGTCGCATTCGTTTTAATACCGACACTATGGGCGGTTTCCATTATCTGGAGCCATTTCTTCCCGGATATTTTTTCGGGACATAGTCTGCTTCTTATTCTGCGGTTAAATATCTCCGCACCTCCCCCAGGCATGGTTTCAAGCCCGGCCTCTTTTAAAGCGAGGAGAGTTTCTTTAATAGATAACCCGCTAATTTTTGAAAAATAGTCAATTTCCACAGCGGTAAATGCTTTAATGTGTAGACCCGGGAAGGTTTTTTTAATTTTTCTTATCAGCTCAAGGTAATAATTAAGTGACCAGTCGGGATGAAGTCCACCGACGATATGGACCTCCATGAATGGGAGTTTGGCATGGGTGATCGGGAACCGGGTTTTTTTTCCGATGTCTGAACCCTGACTTCTGCCCCCCGTACTCTGTTCCCGGAGTTTCTTAATAATTTCAGGGATGCGTAACGCATGCGCCCCCTTTTCACCCTTTGAACGGCTGAAGGCGCAGAAGGTACAGCGGTTCACACAGATATTAGTCGGATTTATGTGATGGTTTTGGATGAAATATGCATTATTGCCGTTTTTGCTGACCGCAACATGGTTGGCAAGTCTGCCGAGCGTATGAATATCATCGCTATGAAACAGCGCAAGGGCATCATCAGGCGTGATCCGTTTCCCGGACAATATCTTTTTTTCAATGGGAGTAAGCGGCATGATTCAGTATAACAAAAATATATTATGTCCGCAGAGCAGTATGGGGCAAAGAAATTACGATGTGTAATACACGGCGGGGTTCATGCATTCATTAAGGTAATTATTTAATCTGCCGATAATACATGAAGGGAAGGAGCGAGGAAATGAAAAAAGGATACGGTCAATGCAGTGTATGCAAAGACAGAGAGACATTACAACATGTAGAAATTGCTCCTGCAACAGTTATTTATGTGTGCTCGGCATGTATAGAGAAAGCGCAGGATAACTTTATCTGGATATGTATGACGTGCGGGAAATCCTATGTCAGGCCCAAGAAACTGGTAATTACAAGAATCAAAGACCTTGAGCTCAAGAAAGCATATATGTTGTGTGAGGACTTGCTTATCATTCAGGGAATCGATATGTGCATCGCCTGCAGTCCTGAGCGGATATTGGATTATGCAGAGATGCATGAATCGGTCATGGAGTGTTGAGACAGAGGTTGCTGTCAAGGACACATCATAAGACCTTCCAGGATGTCGGTGTCTTAATATCGTAATCATCTTATAAC
>DKBK01000053.1 GCA_002451135.1 Nitrospiraceae bacterium UBA6902 | reverse complement strand
GTTCCCTGTAGTAGACAGCGAGCAGTCAGTATTTGAAATGTGACGTGTTTTTTCAGCCATCTCACGTGCCGTCTCATCGCTGATCACACCGAATCTTTCTATTGTTTCTGAAGTGACACCGATAATATTCTTCTTGATATCTTCACTGTACGATATAATGCCTGCCCTAAAGAAGGAACTTGCACCGGGCACACTTGTGAGGTAATGACATATGAGCCCGCCGGTACATGACTCAGCAACCGAGAGCGTGAGCGCCCTGTTTTTAAACAGCATGTGCACTCTCTTTATTATGTCTGACGTTACGGGTTCCACTGATTATAAATGTGAAAATGTCACAACTTATTCCTTCACCCTCACCCTGCATTTTACCATTTTCTTTGGATGGAGTATACGTGCCTGGGAGGATACGGTATTATATGAAGCGAAACGAAACAGGCGTACTACGGCTTGCAGCAGGTATGAGCACGGTAAAAGCCCTCAATCAGCCAGGCTTCTGAAGATCTCGTCGAATTCAGCGGCTTTTTTGATAAAGGCATTCAGGACCGCAGGATCAAAATGCCCCGGCTCTGTTCTCCCGTCCCCTTGCGTAATTATTTCATAGACCTTCTTGTGGTCCAGCGCCTCTTTATACGGTCGTTCGCTTCTTAACGCATCATACTGGTCAACGACCATCACGATCCTGCCTTCAACAGGAATTTCTTCACCTTGCAGGCCTCTCGGATATCCTTTGCCGTCCCACCTCTCATGATGGTTAAGGGCAATGGATTGCGCCAGCAGCAGGACCGGATGTAAAGATCCCGCCAATATCCGTTCGCCCTGCGTCGTATGTGTCTTTATCACCTCAAATTCTTCCGGGGTAAGAGGCCCCATCTTAAACAGTATGTAATCGGTTATTCCCAGCTTGCCTATATCGTGCAGGGGGCTTGCCTGCCCTATTTTCAGGATAAAGTCATCCGTCATTCCCAACGCGGAAGCGACAATTTGCGAGAGAACCCCAATCCTTTTGACATGTACGCCTGCCTCGGTGTCTCTGAATTCTGCAACTGATGTTAACCGTTCTACCACGTCCCTGCTGAAACTCTCTGCCTCTTTTCTCGCAGTCTCCAGCTCCTGAGTCCTTATTCTGACCATATCCTCAAGATAGAGCCGGTAATTCTCCTTCCACTTCAGGTAATTTCCATACTGGACTGCTTTCTTTACCGAATGGACCAGGTACTCCGGATGATACGGTTTTATGATAAAATCAAATGCCCCCTTTTTTATGGCCTCTACCGCCAGTTGCAGGTCGGCGTACGCGGTCATTAATATCACCGGCAGTTGGGGATCACGCTTGTGTATTGTTTCAAGGAGGTCAAGGCCTGATACTTCAGGCATTTTGATATCAGTCAGTACTACATCAAAATCATTTCCCCGCATTTCCGCTTCCGCTTCACGCGCATTGCTGCATGCGGTCAAAGAATATTCCTGTCCTGCTAAGACCCGTACCGCTGATTCGAGTATAAAAGGATCATCATCCACCAGGAGAATCCTGTTCCCTGCTTTAGCGTTCACTTTCAATGACCTCCCGTATTTTTGATAATAACTTGTCCGGGAGAATCGGTTTTGCGACAAATATTACGTCCTCCTCAAGGACTTTCTTCCTGAGCATAACATCCGCTGTATACCCGCTTGTAAATATGGCCTTTATCCCCGGTTTCATCCGCCTTATTTCTTCATGGGCTTCTTTTCCGTTTTTTTTCGGCATTACCACATCAAGGAGAAGAAGCTGTATTTCATCTTTGTGTGCTGCAAATTTGTCTACCGCATCCTGACCGTCTACTGCTTCTATCACGTTATATCCGAACTCCTGCAGAATATTTTTTATCGAATCCCTCACTGCCGGTTCATCCTCAGCCACAAGTATGGTCGCTGATGTTACTGTTTTTTGCACGAGCATCTTTTCTTTTTCTCTTTCAATAGACGCCTTGATTTCAGGCAGGTATATCCTGAAGGTGGTTCCCTTTCCCGGTTCACTGTAAATGTTGACATAGCCATTGTGCTGCTTTATTATTCCGTAGACAACGGAAAGGCCAAGACCTGTTCCCTTCCCTACTTCCTTGGTGGTAAAAAAGGGCTCAAACACCCTCCGCCTGGTTTCCTCGTCCATGCCTACGCCTGCATCGGTAACCGATAAAAGGGCATACATGCCGGGCTCGCCGAATCCATGGGCCTTGATAAAGCCGTCGGTCATCTCCGCAAGCTCCGTTTCAATATTCAGCCTTCCGCCGTCAGGCATGGCGTCCCGCGCATTCGTGGCAAGGTTCAGTATTACCTGTTCGATCTGGGTCCTGTCTGCTACAATGGTGATGTCCTCGTCTGAGAGCTTCGTACGCACTTCTATATCTTCCCCGATGAAATTTACGAGCATGCCCTCAATATTTCTGATTATTTCATTAAGCCTTACAGGCACGAATTCAAAATGCTGCATTCTGCTGAAGGTAAGAAGACCCCTTGTTATCTGGGCGGCCCTTTCCGACAATGAAAGTATTTTATCTATATTGTCCCTTAATGGATCGTCCTCCTTCATTCTGTTTCTTGTGAGGTAGCCGTAACTGAAAATGGCCGTGATGATGTTATTGAAGTCATGGGCAACACCTCCGGCAAGCTGGCCCACCGCTTCCATCTTCTGCGCCTGGAACAGCTGGTTTTCAAGTTTCTTGCGCTCCGTAATATTCAGGATTGCCGCTATGATGCATTGAACGCCATCAATCTCGATCAGTTCTGCGGAATAGAGCACATTAAGTATTTCGCCCGTCTTCATACGAAACCTGCTCTCTTTGTTATAGACAACACCATGCTCTTTAAGCTCTTCGACCATTTTGTTGCGATCAGACATGTCCGTCCAGATACCGAGTTCCACTGACGACCTGCCGAGCATTTCCTCCCTGCAGTAACCGCTCGCTGCAAGGAATGCATCGTTTACCTCAATAAATCTCCCATCATGGACTGTGCTTATGGTGACAAATGCGGGGCTTGAACGGAATGCCTTTGAGAATTTCTCCTCTGACAATCGAATAGCCTTGATGGCGTTTTTGCTTTCCGTTATGTCCCTTGTAACCCCGAGCAATCCAACAATCTCATTCTTTGCATCCCTCAAAGGAACCGCATGTGTCTCAAGCCACCTGCGGGTGCCTTTGAGTCCGATGACTTCAAACTCGATGCTGCCCTTGTTTCCGCGTAACACACGTTTATTAAGGTCTCTGAATGCGTCCCTGTATTCAGGAGAGATAAGAGAGGACAATTTCTGTCCGACGACCTGCTCAAGAGAATCGGCCTCGATCATGGCAAGCCCCGCCGGATTCATCGTCACAAGCGACTCGTCCGGGGCTAATATTTTCACGCATTCCGGTTCTGTCTCTATGATTGTCTGAAGGCGTTGTTCTCTTTCTTTTAAGGTCTCTTCTATCTTCTCCCGTTCGGCTATTTCCATGAGGAGGGACTGATTTGTAGCTTTTAATTCTGCTGTCCGCTCCTGGACCCTTGCTTCTAACTGATCCTTTGCCTTTTGAAGCTTTTCTTCGACCTGAGTGCGCAGATTAATCTCCCTCTCCAGAGGCTTCAGCGCCATTGTCCTGACTATCCGCCAAAGGAGAATTCCGAGCGTTGCTAAGAGGAAGAGCGAAATCACAATAAGCTGCAACCGGAGTCTGCCGAGGATACTCTCAATGTTCGAAAAATCCCTGACCACCTTCAAATTGATTAAATCTTTCTCCCCCTGCCGGACTTGTTTCTGTAGCGCATAGACATAACGCGACCGGGTCGTGCGACTGTATTCTGCGATTACAAAATTATTGGGCATGACTGCCTTTAGATCAACGACATCTTTATGTTCCTTGGCCCAGTGCATGAGAAACTGTTCCACCGTTGCGTAATCATGCTTCAGAAGCGGCTCCCGTACAAATGTCCCTATTAAATCCAATTCAAACTGCATGTGGTTCTGCACTTCCTTAAATAGCTGTTCCCGCTGATTCGACACGATAAACATATCAGCAACAATGAGAAAGACCAGCAACATTGCCATGAATGATACAATGGTACGCGTATATTGAAACGCAGGAGGATTCGTCACTTGTACGCTCCGATTTTTTTAAGCGCATGCAGTATATCACGCAGATTATCATAATCCTCGTCTTTGACAGGAACCATGCCGGTTATCGTATTTTTAATGGATTTCATACTATCCTGTCCTTCTTCTTTGTCCCTGAGGAAATACAGGGCATCACGCAATTTTTTTACTTTCTCAGGCGAAAGCCTGTTGCTTGCGACAAATACATGTTCAGATAACTCCGGCGTTCTGACGAGTTCCCTTAACCCGCGCTTTTCATACTCATCAAAAACCTCTTCCTTGACTGCACCGGCATCAAAATCACCTACAAGTACCCCGAGCGCGACATTATGGTGATTTTCCAGAAATGCATAGCCGCCCAGGTTGTCAATGGTCACCCCCTCCTTCCATAACATAAACCGGGGCACCAGATGACTCATGGTAGACTCAGGGTCGCCAAAAGCGAAACGCTTTCCGACTAAATCCTTAAGAGATTGCAGCGGACTGTCTTTTCTGACAATAATGACCCCCCGGAAGGTGGTTTTGCCGTTAATTGCCTGGCGCGCAAGAAGCGGTTTCCGGCCATACGTATCAACCATCTTCACATAACTCGCAGGTCCCATATATGCGATATCCACATTGTCTTTGCCAATTTCTACTATATGAGTCTGATAATCCCGTGATATATGAATATCGATCGGCTCGCCCAATTCTTTACTGAGATATTTAACAAGCGGGCTGAATCTCTCAATAATCTCAGTAGCCGGCAGGTACGGATGAACCGCAAAAATTAACCGACCACCCGCGTGTGACATCCGTGAAAAGGAGGAAATCAGGATGATACATAACGTACACAGTATTATTGTCAATCTTGAAGGAGACATGTTATTCCTGCTCTTTCATGAACGAAATATTGCCCTGTCCGATTTATCCTTATAGACAGGTTTATATACAGCATACATGAAAAAAAACCAAATAAAAAGATTATTGTTTGCTTTTTTTCATCCTTTTCCTTTACCTTAAAATAAAAGGCCACATCAGTTGTTGGCAACGATTAAGGAGGATTTTTAGTAATGGTAACGATATCAGACACAGCCGCAGAGAAGACCAAGGAGATACTTTATGCAGAAGGAAAGACCGGGTGGGGGCTCAGGTTCTACACAGCAGGCAGCAGTTGCTGTGGCCCTTCATACGGGATAGATATTGTAGAAAATCCTGATGACGGAGACAAGGTCATAGAAAAGAACGGCACAAAGTTCTTTATCGATAAAGAGGCTTCGGAGAAGCTCAAAGGTATGACAATTGATTTTGTCGATGACGGAGAAAGACAGGGTTTCGTGGTAAACAACCCCAATCCCCCGTCATGCGGACCAAGCTGCGGGTCTTCCTGCGGGTAAGGTACAGAGCGAAATAAATCAAAAAGGGGACATCGGAACTCCACCGGTGTCCCCTTTTTTTTGTCTGTGCGGAACCGTAACAATGCGTGTCCCGTTCCGCAGTCAATAGTTAAACCGGGAATTTATGCTGATGAAGAACAGCTGTTGCCGCATTTCGATCTGTTTTCTATTACCGGTTTTGCCCCAAGCTTATATAGAATATTCGCCATAATGCAAAACCCGGTAGTAGCAAATATTATTAAATTCACGCCCACAAGCCCCGTGAGTATAAGCCAGTATGTGCTGTGAATCAGCGTGAGCACTGTTCCGGTCAGGGTAAATACCCCGGCTATGAGCCAGATTATCCTCTCCATAAACCATTTGTCTGTTTTTGCGATATACATAATTCGTTCCTCCTGTTAAATACCCCTCCGTGGGGTTCCTGTGTTCTGTCTACTGATTCCTATCTGATGACTTCTGACTCTGGACTCTACTCTTGTACATGTAATAAAGCACCGGCACAAGCGTCCTGGAAAGCAGGGTCGACGCGACCTCTCCGGCCATCAGTGCGATTGCCATACCCTGGAATATCGGGTCAAAGAGGATGACTGATGACCCTACAACGACTGCTGCGGCTGTAAGGAGCATAGGCCTGAACCTGATAATCCCTGCCTGCACAACCGCCTCTTTCAGCGGCATGCCTTCCCCGATCTTCAGTTCTATGAAATCAACCAGTATGATCGAATTCCTGATGACTATGCCGGCCCCGGCAATGAAGCCGATCATGGATGTGGCCGTGAAAAAAGCGCCCATAAGCGCGTGCGCCGGCAGGATACCGATAAGGGAAAGAGGTATGGGTGCCATAATCACGATAGGCGTGATGAATGACCTGAACCACCCTACAACCATCACATAAATGATTACCATCACCGCGGCAAAGGCAAGCCCAAGGTCCCTGAAGACCTCAAGGGTAATGTGCCACTCACCGTCCCATTTCATGGCATAGGTGTCCTCAAGCAGCGGCTGATCCATATCATGCTGCTTCAGTTCATACCCTTCAGGAAGTTTCAGTCCCCTTATTTTCTCCTTCATCTTCATGATCGCATATACCGGGCTCTCCTGGGTCCCCGCGACCTCGCCCGTTACATATACGACCCTCTTGAGATTCTTTCTGTATATGGTCTTGTCCAGGACTCCCTTTTCAATTTTTACAAGCTCGGAAAGCGCTACGGGTTTTCCGGCAGATGATACGAGAAGTACATCCTTCAGGTCATCAATGCCCGTCCTTTCAGACAAAGGCGCCCTCAAATATATCTCTACGGGCTCCCTCGAATCCTCGACATGTATCAGACCAGCTGAAGACCCTCCGAGGTACATACCCAGTGTTCGGGAAATGCTGTCAGTGGTTATCCCGTGATATGCGGCCTTGTCCTTATTAACTACGAATGTTATTTTAGTCTGGTCATCCTCAACATACCAGTCTGTGTCCACGACACCTTCGGTTTCATGAAATATCTTTTTGATTTCCCGGGCGATCTCAACCTGCCTCTTAACATCAGGGCCGTACACTTCGGCAACCAGCGTGCTCAACACAGGAGGCCCCGGAGGCACTTCCACTACCTTGATATTGGCATTATGCCTGCTGCCTATCTTCTGAATTGCCGGCCTGATCCTCTTGGCTATATCATGACTCTGGGCCTTTCTCCTGTCCCTTGGCGCAAAATTTACCTGAATGTCAGCGGAATTGCTCCCGGATCTCAGGTAATAATGTCGAACAAGACCATTGAAATTAAACGGCGCGGCAGTGCCTGCGTAAATCTGATAATCAGTGACCTCAGAGACTGATTTAAGATACTCGCCAACCTCCCTCGAGACCCTGGCTGTCTGTTCAAGGCTCGTCCCCTCTGGCATATCAACGATCACCTGAAGCTCGCTCTTGTTGTCAAAAGGCAGCATCTTGACAGTGACCAGTTTAAACACCACGAGCAGAATCGATGCGCCGAGAAGAAGGCCTATCAGCAGAAAAGCGATTATTCTTTTTACGCTGCTCTCAAGAAGGCCCCGAAGGTTCTTTTCGTACAGGCGGTTGAAATAACTGAACAACCTGCTTTCCTCTCCCTCTCCTTCCGTGTGTATCTTCGTCTTTTTTAAAACTATGTAGCTCAGCCAGGGACTGATGATAAAAGCTATCAGAAGTGATATAAGCATGGCAGCGGACGCCCCTACCGGAATAGGGCGCATATACGGTCCCATCAATCCGGATACAAATGCCATCGGAAGCAAAGCAGCGATCACGGTAAATGTGGCAAGTATTGTGGGATTTCCTACCTCATCAACTGCGCGGACCGCGATCTCAGGGGAGACGCCCTTAAGCCTGAAGTGTCTGTGTATGTTTTCGACAACCACTATCGCATCATCAACGAGAATACCGATTGAAAAGATGAGTGCAAACAGCGTCACCCTGTTAAGGGTATACCCGTACATATAATTGACGAGTATGGTAAGGGCAAGTGTCACGGGCACGGCCACCCCTACAATAACAGACTCTCTTATCCCAAGCGCAAGCGCTATGAGGATCGTGACGGATACTGCTGCTATCAGCATGTGCTGAAGAAGTTCATCGGACTTCTCTTTTGCCGTGTCTCCGTAATTTCTGGTTACCGTGACATTTACTTCACTCGGGATACGTACACCTTTCAGCGCTTCAACTTTCTCCAGCGCCCTCTCGGATATGTGGGTGGCATTTGTCCCCTTCTTTTTCGCGAGAGCAATCGTGACCGCTTCATACATACCGGCTGTGGAGGGTTTCATCCCCGCCCCTGTTTTTTCAATTTCATTTCCCGCCGGGCCAAATCCCGTCAAGACATAGTTTGCAGGCTCTTCAGGACCGTCTAAAATCTGTGCTACGTTCTTCAGGTATACAGGTCTTCCGCTGTATACCCCGGTAACAATATTGCCGACGTCTTCAGCGCTTTTCAGGAACATGCCGGTCTCCACAATGAATTCTTCATTCCCAGAGGAGAACGCTCCGGAAGACAGAGAGACATTGGCCCCCTGTACTGCCTGGAATATCTGGAGGGGGGATACATGGTATGCCTTCAGTCTGGACGGGTCCAGCACAACCCTGAGCTGACGCTTCTGACCGCCTATCACCTGGATCTCTGATACCTCGGCGTCCTTTTTCAGCTGATCAGCTACTTCTTCCGCGACCTTCCTCATCTGATAACCGCTGTACCTGTCACTCCACAGCGTAAGCGTCAGGATGGGGACGTCATCAATGGACTTCGGTCTTACAAGAGGCTCTGAAACTCCCCGGGGAATCCTGTCATAATTCGACATCAGTTTCGTGTATAGTTTGACGAGGCTCTCCTCCGTGTTTTCGCCGACATGGAACCTCACGATCGACAGGGCCATGCCGGGCTTTGCTATCGAATAGAGATACTCCACCCCCTTTATCTCCCAGAGGAGCTTTTCCATCGGCCTTATCACGCGTTCATCCACCTCGGCCGCAGTAGCGCCGGGATAGTTTACAAAGACATCTACCATGGGGACAATGATCTGGGGTTCCTCTTCCCGCGGAGTGATCACAACCGCGAATACCCCGAGCAGCAGCGCGGTAATGACGATCAAAGGGGTAAGTTTTGACATCAGGAATGCCTTTGCAATACTGCCGGCAAGGCCTAGACGTTCCATGTTTTCCGCCCCCCTGATCCTATCCATGATTCATTGAATTGACTACTGTTATCCCGCATTGACAACCTTCCCGCCATCTACCGCCCTGTCCACTCCTTGAACGATTATCCGCTCGCCGCTGATGAGCCCTGTCAAGATCTCAACCATTCCGTCATACCGCTTCCCTGTCTTGACAAGCCTGAGTGTAATGACACCCTGCTGATTTACGGTATAGACCCCTTTCAGCTCACCCCTTGTGACGAGCGAACCTTCAGGCACGGACACTACTGTCTTTTTATCAAGAGGGAATTTTACCTTTGCATAAAAACCGCCCTGCAGAGGTTGCGACGTATCATTTAAAGCTATCTTCACCATAAATGTCCTGGTGAGAGGATCAATCTGGCGGACTATTTCCGTGACCCTTCCTGTCGTCTCCATACCTATCGCATCAATTGATATGGCAACGCGGTTGCCTGTCTGTATTAAAGGCAGTAATGTCTCGTCAACAGGTGCCTCCACCCTGTACGATCGCGATTCAACAAGAATAAGCGGGGCACCCGGCACGGCCATATTCCCGGCCTCGATCATTTTTTCTGCTACCGTCCCGTCAAGCGGAGAGGTAATGATTGAATAGCCTTTAAATGCCTCTGCCTCGTTAAGACCAGCCTCTGCCCTGTTCAGCGCCTTCCGCGCCCGTTCATACTCAAGGACGGAGACCTCTCTCCTGACCTTCATCTCATCAAATTCCTGTTCAGAGATGGCCTTTGCGTCAAACAGTTTTCCGTAGCGCTCAAAGGTTTTTTCCATAAGATTTTTATTTTCCCCCGCCATATTGAGTCCACGCTTTGCCTCTTCAATAGATTCCTGTGCAGCCAGGACCCTCGCATTTATATCAGGGGCATTTATAATGAGAAGGACGTCGTCTTTCCTGACCGGGTCTCCCGTTTTAACCCGTATCTCTCTTACCTCGCCCATTATCTTTGCAGATACGAGCGCAGTATTCAGTGACTTCAGTGTTCCGGAAGTTTCATAAAAGTCTGTTACCTCAGAAGAGACTATCGCTTCAATACCCACTCCGCTCACCTGAGGTCTAATGACCTCACGTTCACCAGGCTTTATCTTTTCGCCGCAGCCCGCCATGGTGACTGTCACGAGTATCGCAAAACTCATCATTATTATTCTTGTCATAAAAAATCTCCTCATCACACAGAATAGAATTACAAAATACAAACTACGAATTAACAGCCTGTCTATTGTTTCAGATCGTCGTGATGTGACATTCGTAATTCGCCATCTTGATTTATCGTTTTCAAGAGTATCCCGCTCTGATAATATAAATCGGCTATCGCGTTGAGATATTGATTCTCTGCTTCCAGCAGCCTCGCCCTTGCGCCGTCCACTGCCAGCTGGGTATCCAGCAAGTCGACGATCGGCGCAAGAGAATTTTCGTACCGTACACTCACTAACCTCAGCGCCTCTTCCGCTTCTTTCATCATGGCCTCAGACAGCGCGCGGTTGTGATCTTTTTCCCTGACCCTGATATATGCTTCATTGATTCTGAAGTGTATCTCTTTCTCAAACCCTGTCAGGGCCTCTTCTACTTCACGGACCCTGGCCTGAGCCTTTTTAATCTTGTGGTGCACTGAGGCATCGATAAGATTCCATCTGATAAACCCCCCTACGAGGTAGCTCTCCCCTTCCGGTGAAAAAGGGCTGTTATGGTCATTCAAAAAGTAACTGCCGCCGATTCCCGCTTCAGGGAGAAGAGCGGACCTTTCCATGTTTACCGATTGCCGGGAATTGTCGTATCTCAGTTTCAGGGCCTTCAGGTCCTCTCTCTGTACTGCGGCATCAAGATATGCACCCAGATCAATTAATGGCAGTATGGGTTTGTCCTCTTCAACATCAACCGTCTCTGTCCGTCCGAGTAACAGTCCAAGCGCCCTCCCGGCCACTTCAAGATTACTCTCTGCCGTGACAAACACTGCCTCGGCCTTTTTCACTGCCACCCCTGCCCTGAGCACATCGGAATGAAGTCCGACGCCGGCATCATATCTGAGAGCGGCAAGCCTCTGATGCTCCTGTGCGTCTTCTATCCCCTGTTGTGTTACCTTTAAATATTTCTTTGATGACAGAACCGAATGAAAGCTCTTTACCACATTGAGTACGACCTCTTCCCTTTTTCTCTGATACTCTGCCTGTTTCGCCTCCAGCTCCTTCCCTGCAATGTGTATCCCGGCATACACACCGGGAACAAACAGAGGCTGCTCGATACTGAATGAGGTCTGGAAGTCTGATATGTCAGCGGGGTCATTAAGCGATTCAATCAGAAAGTCTTCCTGCGTAAACCGCTCCTGATTCAGTTTGGACATAAAACCATAGGTCGGGTTATCTGTCCTTTGATATCGTTCCTCGATCTTTAATTTCGGATATAAGTGGCCCTTCGCAGTCTTCAGATCTTCCCTTTGCCCCTGCAATATCCAGCTATATGACTTCAGGGCCGGATTGTCTTCCAGTGCCGCATGAATGGCCTGCTGCAATGAAAGTCTTTCCGCCTCCGCATTATTAATAAAAATTAATAATAAGACCGGGAACAACAACTTTACCGTTAATTTCATACTGTTCCTCATTTGATTTACTTTGGCTGATATATACATATATATCACATAATTTCATAAAGACCAATAGTTACTTTTTTACCTGCATTCTTCATAAATACTGACGTTAAGGCAGGGGCATTGGAATAACGAATCGGGAGCGGGAAGCCCCGATACGAAGTCATAATCTCTTTGTACGCTGATACTCATAACGATCATATTCTCATGACTGAATCACAACCCATTCAATACGTTTTTCCAATGCATCTGCCTTAACAGAAAGCGGTGTGGGATAAGACAGTTATCATTTCGTTTTCTTCCGCCTGTTCATAAATGCCGTCAACGTCTTCATATCACACCTGCCCAACTTTTTCTGGAACTCCGTACATTCTTTTAATGTCACAAGGTCTTCTTTGTACCTCTCGTCGGATATAAGATGAGCAGTCAATAAATCAACAAGGGCCTTTCTGTCAGCTGACAGGTCTTTTCTTATACTGTAAAATCTGAGCTTGCCATCCCGCCGTTCCTTGAGAAACCCGCCCTTGTTAAGCAGCGACAGGTTCCTTGATATATGGGGCTGAGAGGCGCCAATGATTCCCATGAGCTGGCACACGCTTAATTCCTTTATCATCAGCAGCATTAAAATCCTTATCCTCTGCTCATCCGTCATTAATTTAAATATCTCAACTATGGTTTTCATCGCTGACCATCCTCTTTGCCCGCGCAAAAGAGCCGAGATTGTAGACGTTATGATATTGCATCCGTTTCAACAGTCGCTTCCCCATAAAAGACCGGCTTCCGCTCCGGCAATGAAGCAGTATGACCCTGTTCCTTTCAGGGGCGATCCTTCCTATCCCGGTACTGATTTCACTTAAAGGTATGTTAATTGCCCTTTTTAAATGCACTGCCTGGTATTCTTCTTCGGTCCTTACATCAACAAGCACTGCGCCCTCCTCAAGCAGCCTGCCCGCTTTTTCCTCAGAAAGGTCATTCACAAACAGCGTCTTGGTAATATAATAGGCGATAAAAGTAACGATAGCGATCACATATGGTTCCATGGTCCATCCTCCCAATACTATTTACAAAGCCGGAATACAGTTACGTGGTACGCCAGTTGAACATGTTCCGGAACCTCCCTGTTCAACATAACGAAACCGAATCATATTCCTTGCATTTTCATATAAACATATTTACATACGTTTATATGTTTTGTCAAGAAAATAATTCAGGCCTACATGAAAGGTTATGGCAGGATCCCTCCGGGAAACGGGCAGATGCTGGGTGTTACCCTGAACAGGCATGTGTTCACATGCAGCGGACGGAGAATGATGCAAGGAACGTGTCGAAACAATTCCTATGGAAATGCTATCCGCTTGTCAAGAGACGATATTGGGGAGAAGAGCCCTCAAGGTACCTGCGTGCATCAAAAGATTTTCCCTGACTTATTGTTACGTCAATCGGGAATATTATAATTCGTAAAGGGTATCATCTATCATTGGTTCCGATTTAACGGCTTTTTTCCCCTTGTCTTCAAATGCGAATGGTTCTTCCCCGCTAAGAAGGTCTTCCATCTCCTGTTCAATCTTTTCAGGGTCTTCTCCCCGTTCAAGTCGGCTGAGGGCCTCTTCCATTTCTGCGCCCATCCTGAGCCCGGTCGCATCCGAGAGTTTTCTCATCAGGTTCGCGGCCTGCCGGGGATCATCTTCATTTATCCCGTCCGCTTCCCTTGCCAGCATGGCCATGGCCTTCTCCATCTTTGCCTCATCAACCGGCGGCATGTCAGATACCGGGCCTTCCTCTTTCCTGCCTGAAATAGAAGAAAACAGGGATACCTGACGTTTCAACGTAACATCCTTGCAGACAGGGCAGTGTGGGATCTTCTCCGTATTTATGGTTCTGGAGAAAAACTTGTAGACCGTATTACATCTCTCACAATAGAATTCATAAATGGGCATTCCTGTCCTCCCCTTAAAGCTAAAAAAAAGCATTTATTCAGAGATTAAAAGAAAAGGATTGACATGAAAACCTTCTGACAATGAAAGGAGGAGACAATATAACAATATTGCTCCCCCCCTTTCACTCTGTTTTTAATAACATGGGGACTATTTCTTCCCCGTCAATGACGTGATATAAGCAACGATATCCTTCATCTGGTCTGACGTTGTGTCAATAGCCTTTCCTTTCAGCGCCATCTCAATACAGATATTAACCGCTTCTTCAAGGCTATTCTGCTTTTTACCCATTACGCTGAACTCTTTTTTATCCGCGGCCTTCTCTAATCCCTTTCCGTTGGGATGGCATGAGTTGCAGGACTTCCCTGATGTTGCGCCGGCAAACTTTGTATCATTAAAGAGCGTCATGCCCTTTTCTACGTCACCGGATAAAAGAGCAGCCGATCCCACATCTCCTTCATGAACTGCCAAGGCAGCCGTAAAGAGCAAACCATAGGCCATCATGCCTATGATTACAATCTTCAGTATTTTCATTTTTTTCACCTCCTTTCGTCTAACAAGGATTACTGATTACATATTATCAACAAATCAGAGCAGATGCAATGCTCTTTTTACCAGATATCGTGATTTTCAGCTATGGTTGTTGTTATTACTTTTACCGACAAATAATGCTTGAGTCGAGGGAAATTCTCTATAATCATGTTTTATCTTTGGAATTGATGAACGTCGCTGGTTGATGAATATACCTGCAAGTTCTCAACCCTTCACTAACAAAACGGATATTGATAACTACCCAAATGAATGATGTTGATTTTTGTCTTTTGCAGAAGATTTCAGATGTAAATGAGCGAGGCAAGAAGCGAAATCACAGAAGTTTTCTTACCACAAATACTTCCCGAGCGTGGCCTTGATACGATCCCTAAACGAGAGTCGGAAGCGTTCTCGTACTTCCGAGCTCTGTGCCAGATCCGCCTCCATTTGCTCTCGCAACTTCTTACTGATCGGGGAGTCAGGTTTTACGTGAGCAAACAGCGTCAGTTCTTTACTCGTCAGCATACTCCGCGGTGTCAGGTTGGCTGATCCGACAGCGATAATCTCTCCGTCCGTCATCACAACCTTAGCGTGGCTCATCCGGGGATAGAGAAAGACCCTGATATGGTCCCTGTGCTCTGCCCGCAGAAGACGGTTGATCGTTACCATATTGGCATAGCCATGGGTGTCTGGCTCCATGGGAAGAATCACATCAACGTTCAAACCCCGCCCCGCTGCGCGGAGCAGAGCATCGATGATGATACTGTCCGATATGTATGCGTGCTGAACGACAACCCGCTCCCGTGCATGATCAATCATCTCCCTGAAAGCAGTACGTATCTCCGTTGCGTGCCTGTCATTCACCGCGACCACCACAGGGAGACCCCCGGGCCAGGGTTTACCACGGAGGACCCGGCTTTCAAACAGAGCCAGCCGATCCTTTCCTCTGATCAGTGTCATGTAATCGTGCCACTGGAAGTGGTATTCATCCGCTATGTTCATGCCGCCGAAGATGAGAATTTCCTTGTCCACGATGAAATATTTGGAGTGGTCATTGTCAGCAAGGAGCTTTGTATTCACCTCGATATTCGGGTAGCCCTTGAGCCCCATTTTAGTGAAGACCGGACTGGGGCGACCCTGAATGATGTCCCCGAGTTCGAAGACGGTGCCAAGCAGGTCTTTGTTCACCGTTACCTTCACCCCCTTGTCTGCGGCTGCCTTCAATTTCTCAACAACCAACCGTCCGGTCTCATCGTCCTTCCATATGTAGATCTGGATATAGATGGATTCGCTCGCGGAATCCAGACTCCCCAGAACAGCATCAAAAGCTTCTTTCCCGTCCACCAG
>DKBK01000110.1 GCA_002451135.1 Nitrospiraceae bacterium UBA6902 | reverse complement strand
TTTGAGTTGGCATTACTGATAACACCAGCAACGAGAGGTTTACGTCTCGGCAAGAAAAACATTTATTCCAGGGAGAAACGGGAATGGAGAATAAGTTTGTCATGTTATTATTCCCCTGTGTCTTCAGTTAACCGAGGGAGTGTAAAGGATATTAAATCTCTCTCCAGGGATCGTAATTCCTCAGCCTCTACAGCTAATCATATGGCCGTATATCAAATTGCCGATACCAGATGGGGGAACTATTTGTTGTAGGTATGACTCATGCTGAGACTTGATTCCTGAAGTAAAGTGTCTGAAAAAGCAGGGGAACATCAGATGCGATATGCGCTATTTTTTCTCTTTCAATTCATAAATCTTCAACCCCGCTATCTCTCCCCCTGTAAGTTCTCTGTGCACGGATAAAAAATCAGGCGGAGGGTGTGAGTCCTCCCAATAAAAATAGTAATCAATCTCATACTTCCGCAACTCCTGTGCAAGCTCATTATCACTGATATTCTCTCTTGGCACACCGAAGTACCTGCTCTTTAGCCAGTACGCAAGACGGAAGGTTTTATGCCATGAGTCATGAACCGGAATCTGCATCTTTTGTCTGTTCGATGCAATATTGCCATGTATGTCATAACGCCTGTTTAATTCCAGACTGAGGGTATGCATCTCGCTGTTAATGTTATTTCTGGTGGATTCTATGGAGGACTTAATTGGCGTCATGATAAACGATATGACAAAAAATATCATTAACATGCCTTTCATGGCGCGCTTTTTGAAAAACATGCTCTGAAAAAGTTCGTCTAGCACTCTTCCCCCCATCAGTAAGAGGAGAATATTTACTATCCACAAATACCTTATTTCAAAATGAAAGGGAAAATATCCGATGGTGTATAAGGCAATGGTCAATAAGGGGTAGAGCAGGTCTGTGCGTGAGCACATTGTCCGAATGGGTTGAGAAAATATCAGCAGTATGTATGCAATGACAATAGATATGGACAATCTGGAATAGGATTCATATATCTTAGTGCCTTCAAAAAAGTTCTCCGAGAGGTTATTGATAAAATGCCTGAATGACTGCCGTGATTCAAGTGGGCTCCAGGTCTTTTTTCTTGCAAAACTCGGGTCCTCATAGATGACAAAGGCTGTCTCATTGGGCGGTGCAAAAAATCCTTCAAAGAATATGGGGTCGCCTTTTTCCAGCGTATCATGGGCTGATCCCGGGCCAACTGAGGCAAACACCCCCCTTCCCATATTTGAGAAGGTGAGGTGATGATATTTCTTGCTGATGAGAGCTATCCATGGGCCGCACAAAAGTGAAAACATCACTAAACCAAGAAGTGTATTTCGTATGACCCTTTTTCTGTCTTCTCCTGATGAAATACCCATGTAGTGGCAGAGGCTCATCAAAAGGAAGTGAGATAAAAAGAAGGGCAAGCCGAAGGGCTTGGAAAAATATGCAAGCGCCCCAAGGAACCCGGCTGACAAGGCGTGAGAGACTTTGGCAGGGTAGTCTTTCTTGAATACAACGTTAAGATAAAAAACAAGTACGCACACGAGCAGGAAATCCATGGGCTGTATGAGCGAAATGAAGAAAAGGATCGGCACCAAGGAAATCATTATGATATTTGTTAAATTCCCGGTAATTTCAAAGCGGGCGGACAATCTCCATACGCCTATTATCGTACATAATCCGAAGAGCAGATTTANNGAGAGAAGAGGCCCCCAATATCCGTTGATCGCATGGGTGAAGTCACCCTGGAGGTATTTCTCAGCAATACTGAGGTAGAGGGTGGCATCCCCCGTTAATCTTTCATACGGGGACGACGTAATGATTGCTCCGGCATACGTTATGAGAGCTGTACAGAGAACGATATAATTCAGCCTTGATCTGCTTATTGTGCTGTTCATTCTGATGTATCCCATTGTGAAAGGGTAACAAATTTACTGCTGCTCCTGCTTCTGAAAAGTGACGGGCAGGCACTTCTCTTTGCTGAACATGGTATGGAATTTCGCATTATGTGCTGAGTATCATTCGGCTCATGGCTCCAGTTCTTTAACAGGGTTGCTCCACTGTTCAATTAAAAAATTGCATATGAATTTGAGATATCAGAACATCTCCACCATCCTGTATATGTGTGTTATTATCCCCTCTAGTTAGAGTAATGGGTGCCATTTAATCTCATATAAGATATCAGTTTTAAAGTCACTATTAAGGGTAGTTGTAAATAAAGGTAACGCATCCAATTGACCGGGATACGTGTCAATGATCTCTCATTTGCTTCTTTCCTGTGGATATTGATATTGAGGTAACATTGTGAGTTTTTTCAGAGTATAAGATCAAAATAAAGCCAAAAGAAATCTTCAGTCGGCAGGTAATTCATTTGCCCTATGAAGTTATCATATCGCTATGGTAGCACAGCGTCTGAGTGCTCTGCATTTATCTCTATTTGTTCCTTTGTTCTCCCTATAAGATTACATCAAGTTATCGTGATTGTGATTATGGCTATGGAGTTTCGTATGTCAGAACCCTGATAATACCAATCGTGCTGCCTTCCCCTTCTGTGCAGGTATCAGAGACAGAAATAACCTTCTTAATATTATTGTCCTTAATAAACTGGTTGACCTGGTTATCCAGATCATGAATTTCCTGCATTGCGTGTAACGCCTTTAGCACATTAGTAAATGTCTTTACTTTAATCATGTTCAAACCTCCTCTAATCCTGATTATCATTATATCACTATATTATTTGGAGTCAATCGGCTGAAATAAATCTTTATAGTACAAATCCCATCAATGTCTGATGGGAACCAGGAGTAGTCATGGGAGAGGCCTCCCCTTCATGTATATAACGATGGTTTTTGCTTTCATCATGGTAGCCCGCAAGATCTCCTTTATTATTAATACGGGATCCATATGTAGCAGTTGTCCCCGGATAATTCAAGGTCATAAAGTTCGTCAACTTGACTTCAGAATCTAATCCTCCGAACGATCCTAAGTATAAAAAAAGAGGCATTCTATGAATTATCAATTTACTCATTTATAATATATATACAACCGATCTATCTGCATGAACGGCAGAATCTGATGGCCAGTGATTTAAATGATAACCTCAAAATATATCATAACTGTCTTGTTCACTGTTTTATGGTTTACCGCACTCCCGACTTATGGAGAAGTAGTGCAACCTCACAGGGGACTTAACTCAGGGTACGAAGCCGCAATACGCTCCCGTGTTCCGGAAGAATATGCTCCCCAGGAGCGCAGGATTACAGAACCTGCCCCGGCTAAAGGACGCTTCCTTGTTGCCACACCGAGGCTGAAAGGGTCTGTATTTGAGCAATCCGTAATTTTACTCATTGACTATTCATTGAACGGCGCTACAGGACTAATCATTAACAAACCGAGCTCGGCGACTGCTACTGACGTCTTTCCTGACATAAAAGAACTGGCAGAATACAAGGAAAATATTTATCTGGCAGGGCCTGTCCAGATAGGGCATATCTATCTTCTTATTCGATCGGGTAACAAACCGTTGGAGTCCGTAGAAATCCTTCAGAACCTCTATTTCAGCGCAAGCATTAATACCCTGAAGGAATCCGCACATAGAAAGGAAGAGGGGTTGAAGCTCCGAATGTATTTCGGGTATTCTGGCTGGTCGCCTGGTCAGCTTGTACGGGAAATCCTGGGAGGGTCGTGGTATGTGATGGAGGGTGAAGAGGATGTCGTTTTCAGTGAAAAACCTTCTCTGATATGGCAGAAACTTATACGGAAAAGATCACCATTCTATGATACCGTATTACGTGAATCGGATGATGATATTACNNATAATTTTGCTTTTCACATCAGTCTGAATTTCGTTGACTTGTGAAGTTATCAATCAAGCTAACTCGGTCCAACTTCTTCAGATTGATTCCTAATATTTTTAGGTGCAGTTTATTTAACACTCAATGATACGGTTATAACTGTTAATTCAAGAGGCAGTCGATTTAGACAAAAAAAGGTTGTTTTGATGGTATGGGGATAGAGATATGACATCCGAAAAATAATTATATAGAATTTGTAAGCAGTCTTGAAACCTTTACTTAATCCAATCACATTGAGACAACGCACCTCATG
>DKBK01000102.1 GCA_002451135.1 Nitrospiraceae bacterium UBA6902 | reverse complement strand
GTCGTGGGGAGGAATATGTTGCTCAAGTCCGCCATGTGTTGCCGTCGCTCTCAGAAAAGTTACCTATTCGTATGGCAATATTGCAGGACGGAAAGCATTTACCATAAATATACCTTCCGAAACATATGCAAAAGAGGCTGATTATTTCGGCCTCGTTTCCGGGAAAGATACGGACAAGTTCTCTTCCACAGGGCTCACCCCTGTCAAAAGCGACCTGGTAGACGCTCCGTATATCATGGAGTTCCCGTTTGTCCTGGAATGTAAAGTGCTTCACACCGTTGAAGTGGGACTGCACACCCAGTTCATCGGCGAGATCATGGACATTAAGGCTGAAGAATCGATGCTGAATGAAAAAGGCTCTCTTGATATTGAGAAAGTAAAACCGTTTTTATTTGCTCCGGAATCCCGCGCATATTATAAGGTCGGCCAGTATCTGGGAAAGGCGTTTTCAATCGGGAAAGAGATCTGATTTTTGTTTCACCAAATGAGATACGCCGTTATAGGCATAAGGAAGATACATTATCACCATAATGATCCTTCTCCGGATGGATAGTAGCAATCAGTGATGTATCAAATATTTCGTCGGATGTTACGTTGCGCTTTATATCACCCAATTCTCTCAATGTCCGCACAAATTGCATGGTTGCTGAAATGTATTCATCCGTAAGGCAGGCGCAGTATCTGGGCGAAACCTTCAATACCTCGAGCACATATGCTTGATCTACCATCCCGACGTACCCGGAGATAATTTTTGCGGCCCCGGACGGATTATTCCTCAGAAAAGCTGCTGCTTCTTCGTGACGCATGAGAAATGTCATGACCGTTTCCCGGTCTTTGTTGAGAAAGGCATTATCTACAAGAATGCCGTAACTCGGGTTGTACGGCCAGAGCCTTGAAGGGGGATACAGGATCTTCCCGCCTGTGAAATGCGTAATTGCCACAGCCAACGCAGGCGTTCCCACAGCCGCGGATACCTCCCCTTTGTGTATGGCCTCCAATATCTCGTCTGCCCACCTGAAATTTATGATTTGTATATCCCGACCAAGATTATATTTCCTCAGCAACTCAGAAATGATTACATCGTGGATAGAGCCCTTGCCGGGCACTCCTATCGTATGTCCGGAAAACTGCGCGAGTAGTTCGTAAAGACTGCTGATCTCAGGAAATCCCTTGAATTGACTGCCCCCGCTTATCACGGTGCCTTCCACATGCCCCCCCGCCACGCAGGTAATGTTGACCCCTCTGCTTATCCCGATTATCGCAGGGGGGAGCCCGATATACGCAAGGTCAATCTCGTTTTTTTCAAATGCATTGACAATTGCGGGTCCTGTGCCAAAGAGTTTCCACTCCCACTCTGATCCCATGGTATCTCTGGCTATCATTAATATCGATGTATGATAAAAAGTGGAGAGATACCCTATCCTGAGACTCACGAGTGTGGCCTCACCACTGTGTGGAAATGAAACCTTATGTTCATGCCATGATTGCGCATAAGATTCATGAGATATTCTATCTTGCGGATATCGTTAATTCAATACGCTAATCACACTATTATAGTATGTCAATCCTGAACAGAGGGGATATGATCTCGTTTAGTCCGGTCAATTCAGATTGTGACACCAATCGGGTGATGTATTGTCGTATAAAACCGGATATCAGGACACGCAAACAAAGGCCCCGCCATTATATAAATATAATGAAAGGAGAATGTACACGCACCTCCTTGCAACATCCGTACGATATGGCTCCGCGACGCTATTCAGTGTATTTTTCAAGCGGATAAAATAAAGATCTGCCCAGTTACATCCGAGTATAGTATTAACTGTCTGAATGAAGTACACATTACACAGGGTACTGTCTCTGAAAGGGGCACGCATATGAATGATCCGTTATTTACAGAAGGGATATACGTCAAGCGAATCAAGGGCAGTTTCGGGTCCGGGGCTACCTCAAGGGAATGTCTTATAGAATCCCTCTGGTTTCCCTACAGGGCCGAAAACGGCATTGTGGAACTTTTTCCGGTTATGGATAATCTTCAGCGTGTACTTGGGATTAAACAGCAGATTTCCGCTAAGGTCTTTAAAGAGGAGTATTCGCTGAAGGATAACAGTAAAGAAATCTATCTTAATCTAAAAAAAACTCTCCCAAAGTAAGCGGTCGGATAGTAAGGCGGTTTTTTTCATTTTATCCTGGGGCCTCCCCCTGCCAAAAAGATTCACAGGGCCCCTCTGCACATCTTACGGCACGGAACTGCTGATGCAGGGTCACATCTCCGCTAACGCCTCTGATACGATTTCATCAATCAGCTTTTTGACCGGGACTATTTCAGTGCATCTGTACGCGTTAGATCCGGCAAACACAAAGCCCTCGTCAACATTCCCCTCGGCCGCGTTTGTAAGGGCCTTGGCAATGCAGTAAGGGGCGGTTTTTGGATTGCAGGTCTTTAAACAGCGGTAGTTGCAGGCCTTGGGTCTGGTTTTCCCGCTCATAATATCCTCGACAAATTTGTTTTTAATCACACGGCCGGGCATACCCACAGGGCTTTTTATAATTATCAGATCATCCTTGGAGGCATTCACGTAAGCCTTTTTAAAATTTTCGTGAACATCACATTCATTCGTACAGACAAAACGGGTCCCCATCTGCACTCCTGATGCGCCCAATTTGAGAAAATGGGCAACGTCCCTGCCGTCAAAAATTCCCCCGGCGGCAATGACCGGGATTTCCGGGTCAAAGGTCTTCGCGAAGCCTACGATTTCAGTAATTAATTGATCAAGCGAGGGTGCCTTCCCTGCAAGAACATCCTCGAAGTCATACCCGATATGACCGCCCGCCTTACTCCCTTCAACTACTACCGCATCCGGGAGCTTATTGAAATTCCTTTTCCATTTATCACAGATAATTTTGAGGGCCCTTACCGATGAAACGACAGGCACCAGTTTAACATTCTTCTTCTCCACATATTTCGGCAGTTCCAGGGGAAGCCCTGCCCCTGATATGATCATGTCAATATTTTCATCCACCGCCGTTCTCACTAACGGTTCATAATTGGAAAGGGCCACCATTAAATTAACCCCGATGATACCTTTACTCAGACTTTTCGCCTTACGAATCTCTACGCGCAAGGCCTCATTATTGACGGCCTCGAATTCTGAACGGGGCAGGTTCTCAAACATCCCCAGACCAACCCCTGCGATAACCCCTACACACCCTTCATTGGCAACCGCTGCAGCAAGCCCGGAACGTGATACTCTCACTCCCATACCGCCCTGTATAATTGGAGGATTAATCGTTAAGTCAGCTATACGTAATGAAGGTAATTTCTTATTCATTTACACATCCCTTGCAAGAGGATCTGTTCACTGTAAAATATTTCTTTTCTCAGCAGTCGATCCACATAAAATTATTTATCCAGGCGCTCCAAAAGAAACCTGCTTGATATATCGAATTATGCCCTTACCCCATGTAACGCCCGGGTACATTTTGATTAAAAAACCGCGTTCAGATATCAAGGACTAATTTTAACATTTTTATCATGTTTAAATAAAATGAACCATGAAAGGCTTATCCATTAATAAAATATTGCATTTAATGCCCTGTTATTATTTATAATCAATGTTGAATAATCATGCCGATAACTGGAAAACGCTTCATTGAGATAAACGGAACCGTGCGGAAAGGCCATGATGATACCTAATCGAAGGAAGTTTGAGAGATTCGATATAATCACCGTTCTCGAATTTAAACTTCTCACAAAAGATGGTGGCGTCTTTATGGGTATCACAAATAATTTCTCCTTCGAGGGGTTCTGCCTTGAGACGCAATGCGTCGCATTTGAACCGGGGGACCCTCTGGAATTAAGGTTACGGCATCCTCACAGTGATTTGACGATATCGGTCCCGGCGCATGTGGTATGGAAAAAGACTGCTGATAAGTTTGCAACCCTGTTGGGAATAGAATTAAAAGAGCCAGAGCTGGACACACGTTTAAGAATGCTGGAAATCATGTCCGCGGCCGGAGATGTGCCGGTTGATTCGTTTTTATCAGCTGGGAGTGATGAGGGGACTGCGCATGAGGAAAGAGTCGCCCCGGCCCACGAGATTGCCCGGCTAACGACAGAGAAGGGAGCTCCGGAACCCGCAGAGATGCATGATAAGAATACTGAATCTGGAGAATCCAGGGATGAGGAATTAGTCAGTAGGGAAATGGACGTGACTCCCGGGGAGAAATCAGGAGAGCCTTTTTATGAGGTATTTAAGGCCGCACAGACTGAAGGGCCGGAAGCAGAAGACTTGGTGAATGAGGAAGCCGAGAAATCGGACATGCCCTGGCCAAAGGACAATGCCCCGGAAGGGGATCCAGATCAGGCATCTGATGGCACCCCCAACCTTCTTACACTACTTCTGCGGAACAGGACGTTTATATATTCATCAATTACCGCAGTCATCATAGGGGTCTCAGTGTATGCATTGTTCTCAATTTTTCAACGTCCTGACAACGACACTAAAAGCCCCGCCCCGGTGCCGGCTCAATCAGCATTCCCTCAGGAAGAGGCGCGGAGCCAGGTCGTGCCGCAGCTTCAGGATCTCGGGATGAATAGACCTGTGGCACCGCTCATACCGCCGCCGGATAAACAGCATCTTTCAACAGCGGCACCCAGTCCGGCGAAGAAACGGGAGGTCCGGGCAGTACCCCCGAAATCTCCTGATACCAGGACTGCAGTTGAGCAAAAACAGTATATTCAGGTCGGCGCATGGACAAACCCTGACAATGCACGCGACATGCTGCAAAGGGTAAAAAAATATTATCCTAACGCCTATATGACTGCTGGCAGGAAATTTAACAGGGTCAAGATACCTGCGAGGAATCAGGCGCAGGTCAACAGCATAATAAAAGACATAGAAGGTAAGTTTCATATAAAACCCCTGGTAACATCCGTGAGATGATATATTGATTTTTACTGTTTTCAATTCTGCACACCTGCTGATCTGTCTTGGCTGTTTCAACGGATTGAGGGCACTACGCTATGGACTTTAAGAGCAAGACACAGAAGAAAAAAGAGGCCACGTATTTACAGGAGATCGGGGAGCGGCTTGTGAATTTGTCAACGGAACAGATAAAAGGCATTGATCTGCCCGAGGAGATGTACGATGCCGTCAGATTCGCAAAGACCATCAAAAGCCATGAAGCATACCGCAGGCATATGCAGTACATCGGCAGCCTGATGAGAAAGATTGATCCTGTACCCGTTCAGGAAGCCCTTGATGGCATAGAACAGGGATATTACAAAAACACGCTCTCATTCAAGGAAATAGAAAAGTGGCGGGATGGGCTTATTGCGGGGAACGAAACGCTCATAGAAGAAATTCTGGGAAAATGCCATGACGCAGACCGCAAACAGATAGAAAAGCTTGTTCAGAGGGCCAGAAAGGAAAAAGAACACAAAACCCCCCCTGGCGCGTCCCGCGCGTTGTTCCGTTATCTGAGGGATATCCGGGCGGGACAGGATGATAGGTGAAAGGAGTTTTTTCATGCACAGGGATTTGTTAAACGTAATTTACACCCGCAGGAGTGTTCGTGAATTCACAGGGGAAAAGGTAAAGAGGGACGACCTGGACGCGATGCTCAGGGCCGGGATGTCCGCGCCTTCGGCGGTGAATGTCCAGCCCTGGGCGTTTATTGCCGTGACCGACAGGGACACCCTTGATAAACTCTGCGAGGCGCTTCCGTATGCGAAGATGCTTGATAAGGCAGGGGCCGCAATTATCGTCTGCGGCATCCCTGAGAAGGACGAGACCTACGCGAAACACTACTGGATCATGGATTGTTCACTGGCATCCGGCAACATCCTCCTCGCAGCTCACGCACTGGGCTATGGGGCGGTATGGACAGCGGCTTATGCGGACAATGAAAGGGTCAAATCCGTAAGGCGCATATTGTCCATTCCGCAGAACATCATTCCATTGAATGTCATCCCGGTAGGTGTGCCTGCGGACAGGGACGCGAAACCGGTAGATAAATTCAGGCAGGAGAATATTCACTGGGAGAAGTGGTGATCTTCAGGCTCACACGCGTGCAGGCTTCCTCTTCATTCCCCTTTGCTTTTTCCTGACCGGATACGCCCTTCTTATGATTTCCCTGTTTT
>DKBK01000125.1 GCA_002451135.1 Nitrospiraceae bacterium UBA6902 | reverse complement strand
ATATCGAAATTCGCGTAGACATTCTGGACATCGTCATGGTCTTCAAGGGCTTCCATCAGCCTGAGCATCTTTTCCGCGTCCTTGCCTTCAAGCTTTATATAATTCTGGGGGATCATGGTCACTTCCGCGTGGGACAGGGTGATGCTGTTTTTTTCGAGCGCTTCCCTGACTTTATTCAGGTCCATGGGCGCGGTCGTGATTTCGTAATGTTCTTCATCAGGATCGTTCTTGAAATCATCTGCTCCCGCATCGAGCGCGTAGGTCATCAATGTGTCTTCATCAACTGCCTTTTTATCTACCAGGATGTAGCCTTTCTTGTTGAACATCCATGAAACGCAGCCAGTCTCACCCATATTGCCGTTATGTTTGGTCAGGAGGTGCCTTATTTCACCTACGGTCCTGTTTTTGTTGTCTGTCATGACCTCAAGGAGCAGGGCGACGCCCCCGGGGCCGTAGCCCTCATAGGTGGTTTCTTCGTACGAGACGCCGGGCAGCTCACCCGTACCTTTCATGATCGCGCGCTTGATGTTGTCGGAGGGCATGTTTACTTCCTTGGCCTTTTCAATTGCGAGCCTCAGCCTCGCGTTCATATCCGGGCTGCCGCCTCCGATCTTTGCTGCTACGGTTATCTCCTTTGAAACCTTTGTGAAGGCCTTGCCTCTTTTTGCGTCGACAATAGCTTTTTTATGCTTGATTCCCGCCCATTTTGAATGTCCGGACATATTGTTATTTCACTCTCCTGATTTATTTGAGTTAATAAAAAGGCACTCAGGCACAAAGGGGGAAAGACACTAAAAAATAACTTTGTGCCTCTGTGCCTTTGAACCTCTGTCACGTTTCCTTAAAAATTATAAGTGATGGATTTATGGAAAGGCAAGAGAGATTAAAAAAGGCGTCCCGGAAATCCGGGACGCCTTTGCATGCTTCACTCAGCGTTGACTTAGAACTCGAGTATGAGTCCGTGTCTTACGCGGTACGGATCGTCAGCATCTACATTTTTACCTTTTTCTGAGTCCCAGCGGTCATATGCATCACCGGCCATCAGATAACCTGCCTCGATATAGTATACGAGGTTTGAGGCGAGCTGATACTCGATCTTTGCGTCGACTTCATATCCGAGCTTCTTTGATTTCTTGCACGTATCGGTAGTGTCCATACATGGAACTGCTGCATCTTTTCTTGCGCCGTTTAAGGCCCTTTCCTGTGCAGCACTCAGGTAGTACACGTCTGCTGATACCTTTAAATCAGGCATCGGTTTTATCGCAGCGCCAACGTTAATGTACATGGTGTTATTGAGGCCCTGATATTTACCTCCGGATGCGCCCATTACGGAATAGTCATAAATGAAGGTTGTATACTGGTTGTCAGTGAGGAGCGTCTGGAAACCTTCATTCTTTTTATCGATTTTATCACTCTTTACCCACTTGTCACCGGTTCCNNTTACCGGACTGGACCTCGATGTCTGCTTTTATCTTTACGACCTTCAGGTCTGCATTAGCCCTGACGCCAAGGTTCGCTAAATACGCTCCCTTATCCCAATCTGATTTATCACGGAAACGCAAGTAGGTAACATCGGCGCTGACACCGATATCGTTGATAGGCATTTCAAGGGAAAGGACATACGCGTCAGTGTCATCTGCTACATGCACTTTGCCTTTGTAATCTGCACTGCCGTTTTCATCAACTTTGATATCAAGGAAAGCTAATTCACCGGGACCTACTGCAATCCAGCCAAGGAGTGCGTCATCACCGTAATTTGAGTGGTCAAAGAACAGCCTGTTGCCAAGTGCTAAGAGCATGTGACCGGCCTTTATTCCTCCCACTGTTCCAAACTGATGGGAGATGTATGCCTGACGGAGGTATAGCGCATCTCTCTTGGCCTCCATGCCACTTCCCCAGGTATATGTGCTCGTGCCCATCGGGTGAGTATCTTCATCACGGTTCACGCCTGTTTCAAGCTCTACAACAGCCATGGTCTTGTCACTTACATTGGCCTTGGTGCTGAGCCTTACCCTCTGGTCGTAGTATTGTTGGGTATCACTTTCTTTATCATTAAAATCTGTATTCGTCGAAAAGTTGCCCCTTATCCTGATCTGGCCACCAAGCTCGATCTGGGACTTCCCCGCCTTTACCAGAGAAGGCGTATACTCTCCGGATGTTACTGCGTGCAGTGCGAAGGCGGATGCCGTGAAGGCAAGCACAACCATCACACTTAACAATGCTATTAAAGTCTTTTTCATTCAACAACCTCCTTTTAAAGTTATCTGTTTTTACAAACGTACCTTTATACTGATTAAATCCCGTCCCGGTTCTCCGGGATGAAGGACACTCATTTTCTTCCTGCACCACCCCCTTTATGCGCTAAATTTTCTGATTGACCTATGTGCGATAGCGAAAATTATAAAAACCTTCTGCTTTTTTAAGCAAGACATTAGCATTTATTTAGGCGCTTGTCAATCATAAACAATTTTTTGACAAAGATCGACATATGACATGATGTATATAGCAAGTCCCGCGCCAGAAGGCAGAGTTAAGAGGTGAAAGTTGAAAGTTGAGAGTTAAAAACAAATAAAATTATAAAGTTACAGTTTAGTCTCTCGTCACCCTCACTTATCACTCCTGACTCATAACTCTGCGTATTCTGTGGTGTTCATGCAATGATAATGATGTAAAAAGGACACTTATTTAGAGCCAGTAGTGAGTCCTGAGTTTAGTTTTTGTTTAATGGCCGTTATTAAGCGATTAAGCATCTTGCTAACAATTAACGATTCTCCTTCCAATTCATTATGGGTTTCATCCTTTATATATTTCAAACCCCTTGCAAGTAAGAGAAAATATCGTAATTCTTCCAGAGATCCCCTTGACTCATAACTCTATATTTTCTCCACATCCCCGGCATTTATGGTAAGCGCAACGCCCTGACGCAGGACATCGACGGAAAGAACGAGGATATGTTTGTCCAGTTTTTCGACGAGGATGCCTTCAACTCCGTGAAGGGGGCCGCTTGTGATCCGAACTCTCTGGCCCTCATTCAGATATGGATATGGATCAAGCTCTCCCTTGTTATCCACAAGTTTTTTTAATGATTGTATCTGGTCCTCGGGGATAGGGTCGGGCTCCCCCGGGAGTGTGCATATTATTCTGACAACTCCCGCCACTTTCAGGACACGCAGTAAATTCTGCGATTCCCTGGTGGTACGTACAAAGAGATACCCGGGGAAAAGGGGAAATGATATCAGTTTCTTTCGGTCTTTCCATTTTCTGACCCGTTCAACCTGAGGAAGAAAGGTCTCTATCTCTTTTAATGCAAGCCGGTCGGCCACCATAAATTCATGCCGTGACCGTACATGCACCGCATACCATTCGGGTGCCAGCGCATTGTTCTGCTCCATCTATTCTCCTGTGAACATCCTGGGTATAATAACGTAGAAATAGTTTCTTTGCATTTTNNTAGATACAATCGTTCTTTCTGACAAAGTCATTTACTTTCAGCCCTGCAACATCACCTGCGGAGGCTCTGGCTACATTCCGGTGTTTGATCTGGAGTGATGCTATGACCTGCTCAAAATCAGTTGTGCGTCCTTTGATGTGGACCATGTCTCCGACTTTCAGAACGTCATTCACTTTAATGCGTGCCACACCTATTGTTTTGTAATAATTAATTACTTTCCCGGCAAGGACTTCCATTATTCGCAATAAAAAGATTGCCCTGTTCCCTTTTGAGAAGTGAGCGCAGCACGCGATGTAATCTTCGAGCCCCCCGAATTACCGGGCTGTTACGATGACGTGGCTGTCTCTGCCGCCTGTTCTTTATGGGTTTCGATGATACTGGTGACGGTTATCCCGGCTGCCTTCAGCGCCTTCTGGATGTCCACCGCCTTTGCGTCCTGAACTTTAAGCATATAGTTAATATCCATGATAAGCCCTCCTCTTTATTGAAATTCGAAATCAGAATATCGAAATCCGAAACACATTCAGAAATACTCAAATTACAGCATGTTATTCACTTTTCCGCAATATTGCACCGAAAATGTTCATCAATTCCGTAGCCTCACTTATTAAATCAATTCGTTCATTTCCCAGTTCCGAATCATCTTGTCTATCTAGCAATTTTAACCAATATCTGCTTTCTTTAACCTCCTTACGACAGATCTTAATTCTCATGATAAAATCTTTTTTACTTAGCGCTTCGTTCGCTTCAATATAGTTAGCTCCCACAGAACCGGAGGATCTGATCAGTTGTTTCCCATCTTCTATATTTTCTATGGTCTTTGATAATTTCTTTATAAAAACTCTTACTTGTTTTGCGAATTCTAAAGTGCGATCCTCCAGATCATATTGTTTCGAATTTGCTTCTTTGGCCATTTGTATTTGTTTCGAGTTTCGATATTCGGATTTAAGAATTGTATCAACCCTCATAAAGTAAATCAAGTTTATTCAACGACTAATTCCGAGAGGGGCACGATGGTAATTTCTTTATTGCTGCTCAGGGCTTTTTGCAGAAATGCGATGGTATTTTTTTTGGGATGACCGAGTGCCACGGCATGTCCTCTCTGTCTTGCTTCTTCAATCAGCCTATTCCACTGGATATCGATTTCCCCCGGATCATCCGAGTTATCAAGGAATATATCCCGCCGCAATGTCTTCAGCCCCTGTGCCTTTGCAAGCGTAAAACCGACCGATTCAGGGGTGGTCAGACTGTCAAGGAAAAAAAGCCTGCGCTCTTTAAGCTCTGAAATAACGGCATACATCACCCTTTCATCCCGGGTAAATGATGAACCCATATGATTGTTGGCCCCTTTTATATAGGGGACCGATTGAATATCTTCTTCTATGGTCTGGGATATTTCTCTGTCGGTCATCCAGGTATACAGGCCGCCTTTACCCAGCCTGAGAGGTTTTTCCGCCTCCATTGGCAGGTGAAGTATGATGTCCCGGCCAAGCCGGTTCCCTTCCTCCGCGATCCATGCCGAATACGTTTGCCGAGGAAGAATTGAGAGGGTCAGCGGGCCATGTAACTTCAGGACCTCCCGGGCCATCTGCTTGTTAGGTCCGAGGTCATCTATTACGATCGCTACTTTCGGCAGTGCGGTATGCACACGTGTCCGGGGGATTTCCGGCGCGGTCACCCCCGGTTTTTTCCCGTACCTGAATATGTCCAGAATCCCTCCGGGGAGCTTGTCCCTTTCAAATTCTTCAACATAAAACAGGACCGCTGTTATAATAAACAGCAGTATGAATGCGACATGCCGTCTTTTTTTCTTTGGTTTAGCTTTCGGGGACATAGTAGTTAAAAAACAGGGACAAAGGCACAGAGGGACAAAAACAATATACGGGATTCTTTATCTCTTTCACTTTGCTCCTTTGTCCCTGTTTTCTATTGTGGCTGCTTTCACTGGCTCATATCATACACTTCTGCGCCCTCAGGTATTTTAAGGCTGAAGATCGTATCATTCAGTCCGGCGTTGGTCTGCACATTTTTCAGTTCGACCATGATGATGTTTCCGTATGTATCGAATATAGTGAACATTTTTACCGGCATATCTCCTGAAGCAAGTTCCAGAACAATTGTTTTTATAAAACCGATTTTTCGTTTGGGCATGAGCTGCAGGGCATGTTTGTCCGGCATGGTGATATCAAAATCGTCCCGTATATTTTCAAGGCTTGCCACTAATGCGATTGGGACCTGGCTGTACGCTTCCCTGGTGAATTTCGTCTTGATCACCTGGTTCGGGGATTTTTTATAGACCCATGTGTTCAGGTCATTGATCACGACCTTCTCATCGCGCGGGGCCGCGTATTCCCACATCATCTGAGAGGGTTTTTTTATGAAAAAGGTGCCTGAATATTCCTGGGTGTCTTCGAGGTCCTTTATATAGCTCTTCTGTATAAAATTGCCTTTTATGTCCTTTATCGAGGCCAGCTGTTTTTGCAGCGACGCTACCGTGTCATCAACAATGGCCGCTGATGCAACGGGTAATGAATAATGAGTAACGAGTAAGGTAAGCATCAATAAAATGATGGGAACGTTTCTTTGAGCCTTTGCGCCTCTGTGCCTCTGTGCCTTTTCTTTTCTCATTCGTGCCTCCTGAGTACTTCTCTCGGTTTACCCGCCTCGCCCGGCGGCCCGACAATGCCTTCTTCTTCAAGCATCTCCATAATCCTTGCCGCCCTGTTGTATCCTATTTTCATTCGGCGCTGGATGTATGAAATGGATGCCTGGCCAGCGGAAAGCACAATGTCCCTGGCCTGTGCATACAGCTCATCCTTTTCCGCATAGCCGGCCGTTTCCTGGGGTTCCATTACAAGGTCTTCAAATAATGTATAGTCAGGCCCGGCCTGCGCCTTTATAAATTTGACTACGTCACTGATCTCCTCTTCACTCACATACGCGCCGTGGATGCGTTTTATCCTCTTGCCCGGGCTTGTGAACAGCATGTCGCCCTTTCCAAGCAGCTGCTCGGCGCCATAGGTATCAAGGATTATCCGTGAATCCAGTTTTGATGATACCTGAAAGGATATCCTCGAGGGAAAGTTGGCCTTGATGATGCCCGTAATCACATCAACCGAGGGCCGCTGGGTCGCGAGCACGAGATGAATGCCTGCTGCCCTGGCCATGCCGGCCAGTCTTGCGATGGAATCTTCCACCTCGCGTCCGGAAGCGAACATCAGGTCTGCAAGCTCATCGATGAATATGACAATGTAGGGCAGCGGTTCTCTGTCAGCGCCTTCATCCTCTTTTGGACTCTTTGAGCGGGCCGCCGATTCTATATGCTTATTATAGGCATCTATATTTCTGGCCCCTGATTCCGCAAGCAGCCTGTAGCGCCGTTCCATCTCAAATACGAGCTTCTTTAATGCATTGGAGGCCTCTTTAGGCAGCGTAATAACCGGCATCAGCAGGTGCGGGATCTCTTCGTACGCGGAGAGTTCGAGCATTTTGGGGTCTATCATCAGCATCTTTACTTCCTTGGGTGTGGCCTGGTACAGGATGCTCATGACGATACTGTTCATCCCCACGCTTTTCCCCGAACCCGTGGCCCCGGCGATCAACAGGTGGGGCATCTTGCTTAAATCGGTTATGACAGGAACGCCGAATATGTCCTTGCCGAGGGCAAGGGCCAGTTTCGAGGGGCTCTTGGTGAAGGCGTCGTTCGTTATGATTTCTTTAAAGACCACAGAGTCCCTGTCCTTGTTCGGGACCTCTATCCCGAGCGTGGAGCGGCCGTGAATAGGCGAAATACGGATGCTGGTAGCCTTGAGGGCCATTGCAAGATCGTCTGCCAGGGACATGACCTTGCTTATTTTTATACCGGGTGCGGGCTCAAACTCAAACATCGTCACAATCGGTCCGGGCGAGACATAGGTGACCTTGCCTTCAATAGAGTAATCCAGGAGTTTCTTTTCGAGAAGGTCTGATCTGTCCAGCAGTTCTTCCTTGGGCGGCCTCGATTTTGAAGGCGGCGGGTCATTCAGGAGATCAGTGCCGGGCAGTTCGTATTCGCTGGAGGCCTTTCTTGCCGTTGCCGGGGTCTTTTTTGCTGCCGGCTTGATGATAATCTCGGGTCCGGTAAGGGGGAGCGGTTCCTGCTCAAACCGGACCGGCGGGATCACCTCTTCAAATATATGGGGCTGACTCGTTTCATCGTCATCTTCTGCAGCTTCATCAACAGCGGTTTTCGAGTTCCTCTCTTTCATGGCGGCAAGGATGCGGGACCCGGA
>DKBK01000109.1:8838-14895 GCA_002451135.1 Nitrospiraceae bacterium UBA6902 | reverse complement strand
TACCCGATGTACGACTACGCGCATTGTATCTCAGATTCAATCGAAGGGATAACCCATTCCCTCTGCACACTTGAATTTGAAGACCACCGGCCGTTGTATGACTGGTTTCTTGATGAACTCGGGATTTTTCACCCGCAGCAGATAGAGTTTGCGCGGCTTAATCTCACGTACACGGTCATGAGCAAAAGGAAATTCATCCAGCTTGTTGAAGGTGGATATGTACGGGGCTGGGATGATCCGCGCATGCCGACGATATCAGGTCTTCGCAGGAGGGGATATACACCAGAGTCGATCCGCAACTTTTGTGACCGGATAGGCGTTGCCAAGGCGGCCAGCACTGTTGATATGACCCTGCTTGAATACTGCATCCGGGAAGATTTGAACAGGCGTGCCCCGCGTATGATGGCTGTGCTGCGGCCATTGAAGGTAATCATAACAAATTATCCTGAAGGCGGGGGCGAGGAGATTCAGGCCATCAACAATCCGGAGGACCCTTCAGCAGGGACCCGCAAGGTCCCATTTACACGTGAGCTTTATATTGAGCAGGATGACTTTATGGAAAATCCGCCAAAGAAGTTTTTCCGTCTTGCACCCGGACGGGAGGTGAGACTGCGTTACGCGTATTTTATTACATGCGTTGATGTTGTGAAAGACGGCTCAGGGAATATTATTGAATTACATTGCGCGTATGACCCTGCAACAAGGGGAGGTGACGCGCCTGACGGGAGGAAGGTCAAGTCAACACTTCACTGGGTTTCTGCTGAACATTCCCGTGAGGCTGAAGTGCGGTTGTATGAGTATTTATTTGTTCAGGCAAATCCTGAAGAAGACACGGAAGACAAGGATTTTATATCAAAGCTTAATCCTCACTCGCTGGATGTGTTGCAGGGTTGCCGGGTTGAGCCGGCCCTCTCAGGCGCAACTACAGGAAATACCTACCAGTTTGAGAGGCTCGGGTATTTCTGTGTTGATACGGATTCTTCCGCGGATAAGCTTGTGTTTAATCGCACCGTCACATTGAAAGATACATGGGTGAAGGTGCAGAAAAGAAGTTGAGATAGAGAGGGACGAATGAGCTACATTGCAGTCATAGGTGCCGGAAACTGGGGGACCACACTTGCGAATCTCCTTGCTGAAAAGGGTTATCATGTGTCGCTCTGGGTCTTTGAAAAAGAGCTTGCTGATGAGATCAGGCGTACCGGTATCAACAGCCTTTATCTGCCAGGCATTCCCCTGTCCCGTAAAATCGAAGCAACAGAAAATATACAGCATGCAGTCGAGAATACGCGCTATATTTTAAACGTAGTTCCTACCCAGTTCACACGTTCAGTATTCAGCAAGGCGGCCCGATTTATTCAGAAGGATGCTTACTTAATAAGCGCTTCAAAAGGCATTGAACATGGGTCACTGATGACTGTGTCTTCTGTTCTTAAGGATGTGACGGGACATCAGGCAGCGGTGCTTTCAGGGCCGAGCTTTGCGGAAGAGGTAATNNTGGGTGTTGAACTGGGGGGGGCGCTCAAAAACGTGATGGCTATCGCATCCGGCATATCTGAGGGACTCGGTCTTGGTGCCAGCACAAGGGCCGCGCTCATAACAAGGGGACTTGCCGAGATGATACGTCTTGGGGTGGCGATGGGTGCCAGGGAAAAAACGTTTGACGGCCTGAGCGGGCTTGGAGACCTCGTCCTGACCTGCACAAGCACGCTTTCAAGAAATTATACGGTCGGCTATAAACTGGGACGGGGTGAAAAGTTGACCGAGATACTCTCAAAAATGAAAATGGTGGCTGAGGGGGTTGCTACGTCAAAATCGGCTTTTGAACTCTCCAGGAAGCATGATGTGGAAATGCCTATTGTAGAGCAGATTTATAAAGTAGTGAATGAAGGGAAGATGCCTTCTGATGCCGTAAGGGAGCTGATGACTAGGAGTTTGAAGGCGGAATCCTAAAGGTAGTGGTCAGTGATCAGGTGTTATCAGTTGTGAAAGATGAAATGAAGGGGGTATCATTAATTGTTATTGACAGCTGATCACTATATTGAATTTTAATGGACAATAAGAAACTAAAAGGGATACTTGACTCGGTAAAACGCGGAAGGACCGGCATTGCGGAAGCTATGGACCGGCTGAAGCACTTGCCGTATGAGGATTTAGGAGTGGCAAAGGTTGATCATCACAGGGAACTCAGACACGGTATCCCCGAAGTAATATTTGCTGAAGGCAAAGCACAAAAGGACATAACCAGGATTGCTGATGCCATGGTGAAAAAAAGCGGAAAGGTGCTGATAACAAGGGCCTCTAAATCGGTGTTCAGGGATATCAATGCCATGTGCCGAAGGAAAAAAATAAAGGCAGCGTATTATGAAAAATCAGGAGTGATCGCGGCCGGGGGTTCAGCAGACAGAAATGGCCGGATAGCGGTGCTGTGTGCAGGGACCTCGGACATACCGGTCGCTGAAGAGGCGGTCGTTACCGCTGAATTCCTGGGAAGCAGAGTTGAAACAGTAACTGATGTTGGCGTGGCGGGACTGCACAGGATTGTACATGCCGGGAAGGTATTAAGGGAGGCTAATGCATTAATCGTTATTGCGGGAATGGAAGGAGCCCTGCCGTCTGTTGTAGGCGGGATGACCGATAAACCCATTATAGCGGTACCGACCTCAGTGGGATACGGTACGAGTTTCGGGGGACTTACGGCCCTGTTTGCGATGCTCAATTCCTGTGTCCCCGGCATTGCGGTGATGAATATTGATAACGGCTTCGGCGCGGGAGTTCTTGCGCATAAAATTAATTCCCTGTCTGTTGCCCGTTGACCGTGTCCGTTATTTTCATTTAAAGGAAAGGAAAAAGCTGGCGGCTATCGGCTGGTTGCTTAGCGCTAAAAAATGATCGCATATTTTGACTGTTTTTCAGGAATTAGCGGTGATATGACCCTGGGTGCCCTGGTTGATGCCGGTGTTCCGCTTTCAAGGCTCAGGCGTGAACTGGCCTGCCTGCCTGTCAAGGGATATAGGCTTACGTCGAAAAACGTTCAAAGGTCAGGGATGAGGGCAACCAAGGTTGATGTTATGATAAAACGGTCATCGGTTAGCGGTAAGCGGTCTGCCAAGAAATGGAAAGACATCGAAAGAATCATCACACACTCAACCTTGTCAAAACCGATTCAGCAAAAAGGCCTGTCTATTTTCAGGAGACTCTTTAGAGCAGAGGCCGAAGTGCACGGCGGACGGTATGACAGGATTCATTTGCATGAACTGGGGGCCATTGACTGCATCGTCGATATCTTCGGGTCATTAATCGGGCTTGATATCCTGGGCATTGATACAATCTATTCATCAGCACTGAATCTCGGAAGCGGCACTATTAAGTCGGAGCATGGGCTTTTACCTGTGCCGGCCCCTGCCTCAGTAGAATTATTAAAGGGGATTCCTGTTTACTCGTCCGATGTGAAATTTGAACTTACTACTCCTACAGGCGCTGCATTAATTTCTTCTCTTGCAGGTGGCTTCGGGCCTATGCCGGATATGCAAATTTCTCACGCTGGAGTTGGTGCGGGTAATAAGGATTTTAAAGAGCAACCGAATATATTGAGAATATTTATCGGAGAGAAGACAGGGAAAAANNTATGTAATGGAAAAGATGTTCAAAGCGGGAGCACTGGACGTCTTTTTAGTACAGGTCATCATGAAAAAAGGAAGGCCGGGCATTAAACTGAGTGTGCTCTGCAATGAAGATAAAAAAGAAGCCCTGTGCGAAATAATATTGAAGGAAACAACAAGCATAGGCCTGAGGTTTTACAAGGCTCAAAGAAAAATCCTTCAGCGTGAAATTGCGTCAAGGGATACAAAGTACGGCAGGGTGAGAGTAAAAAAATCCAGGCTTGGCGATACAATACAAAAGGCATTACCTGAATATGAGGATTGCAGAAAGATTGCCGAGAAATCAAATGTTCCCCTGTGGGAATTATTAAGGACCTTCGGTTCTTAGGTGCCAGGTCCCGGGGAGCAGGTATCAGTGAGAACAAAAAAAGGCGGGGCTTGAAAGCCCCGCCTTTTTATTGGCATTATATTCATCGCGGACAGGTTTTTTACTCCCCGCTTATGGTTACAAAAACTGTTGACCCCCTGCGGAAGACCAGCAGCAGAACATTCATGTCGGATTTTATGTTTGATACCAGTGCCTGGTAGTCATCTGTATTGGATATGGCCTTTCTGTTGATTTCAAGAATGACATCGCCGCGCATGAGTTTGAGTTCTGCGGGACTTCCGTTTTCAATATCCGAAACCACCACCCCTCTTATTTTGTCGGGAATATTCAGCTGCCTGTAGACGTCCGGGGTCAGGTTCTGAACACTGACCCCCCTTAACGCGTTTTGAAACTCGGTGGGAATCTTCTGTTCTTCGGTGGGAAGTTCGGTAATAGTGACCTTAAGCGGCATGGTTTTACCGCTACGTATTACCTTCAATTCCACTTCCGTCCCAGGAGGAGTGCCGGCTACAATGTTTCTGAGGTTGTAAGGTTCGTCAACCTGTTTTCCTGCGAATTCGATGATCACGTCTCCGTGCATAATGCCTGCCTTTTCCGCGGGACCGCCTTCAACGACGTCCGCGACAAGGGTCCCGTAATCTTTATCGAGCTGGAACTGCTGTGCAAGTTCAGGAGTAATTTCCTGTATCGACACCCCAAGCCACCCCCTGATAACACGGCCTTTTTCTATCAGGTTGTTCATGACGACTTTTACCATATTGCTTGGAATGGCAAAACCGATGCCCTGGTATCCTCCGGTTGTACTGAAAATAGCGGTATTTATTCCTACAAGTTCTCCTTTCACGTTGACGAGGGCCCCGCCGGAATTCCCCGGATTAATCGCCGCATCTGTTTGAATGAAGTCTTCATAATCGGCAATTCCTACATTGGCCCTCCCTACCGCGCTGACAATTCCCATGGTAATCGTTTGATTCAGCCCGTAAGGGTTGCCAACTGCCAGCACTAATTCACCGACTTTTAAGTGGTCTGAATTCCCTACTGGGAGGGTGGTAAGATTCTTTGCGTCTATTTTAATTACCGCCACGTCTGTCTTTGGATCGCTGCCGATGACCTTGCCGGTATGCTCGCTCTTGTCTGAAAGAAGGACTTTTATTGTGTCCGCATTTTTAATGACATGATTATTCGTCAATATATATCCGTCAGAGGATATAATCACTCCTGAGCCGAGACTCTCTGATTTGTATTCTCTCGGTCTTTCCTGATGCCTGAACTGGTCGCCGAAGAACTTCCTGAAAAAAGGGTCCTCAAGTAAAGGAGATAAAGGTGCATCAGAGGCTTTCTCTGTTCTCACCGTCGAGATATTCACTACGGCGGGCTTGACCGTTTCAGCAATTTCCACCATGGCCTGCCCGGTCTTTGTAAGGAAATCGACAGACTCCCGCGATATGCCGGTTTTGGCATGAGATACCGAAGTTTCCTCGGACGCGGGGGGGACGGCGCTCTTAACGACTGTTTCTCTCCCAGGGGCCTCCACCCTTTCAGTAACGCGTTCCTCCATTATCGTTTCCCCTCTTTCGGGGGGGACGGCGCTCTCAACGACTGTTTCTCTTCCAGGGGCCTCCACCGTTTCAGTAACGCGTTCCTCCATTATCGTTTCCCCTCTTTCGGGGAGGACTTCTTCTCTCATCACCTCTTCTTTGACAGGCCCTTTCGGTGGGGCAGTCGTTTCCGCCGGCGTGGTATATCTTTTTGCACATCCGACAGCGGTGAAACTGCATACGATTAATAAAGCAATTATGAGAGAAGTATTTTTTAACCAGATTTTCTTGAAAGACATTTTTTCTCCTGTGTTTTAATTAAAGATTTATACATAGCAAACAAAAACAACTAAATTATATCTCTGTAACTGTTTGGAGTCAATAAAGCGGAAGATCCAAATAGTACGAGTAATAATATATCGAATTTATGAAGGAAATATGAAGATTACGGCAGGGGATATTATCCCCATAGCTCCCTGAACTTCTCAGTTATCCGCGGTAACGTGGGGTACCCCGTTATGGCGTGAAGTCT
>DKBK01000109.1:0-8831 GCA_002451135.1 Nitrospiraceae bacterium UBA6902 | reverse complement strand
TCTGAGACTATGCTCTGACGGGGTTTACAAACGCAAGTGCTTCAATTATCATTTATTACACCCAATTATGAAAGGCAGTGAAGAGGGAGCGTATAATTGAAAAAAATCAGGACAGTGCTTGCGCAGATAAATACGAACGTCGGGGACTTATCAGGAAATGCTAAAAAGATAATCTCCAGTATTCATAAAGCGAAAAAACTTAAAGCGGATATTGTGGCATTCCCTGAAATGGCGGTAACCGGGTATCCACCGGAAGATCTGCTGCTGAAGCGCCAATTTATTCAGGATAATATTGATGCCCTTGAAGAAATAGTGTCTGCGACGAAGGGCATCACTGCGTTCGTCGGCTTTGTAGACAGAAAGGACGGGATTTTCAATGCTGCGGCAGTAATATCGAATTGCAGACTCGTTGACGTATATCACAAAAAATATTTACCCAACTACGGCGTTTTTGATGAACAGCGGTATTTCCGGTCCGGGAAGAGATATCCTGTTTACGACCTTGGCGGCGTCAGTATCGGGGTCAATATTTGCGAAGACATTTGGTATGAAAAAGGACCGGTAAGGGTACAGGCCCTGTACGGCGCGCAAGTGATTATTAATATCAACGCGTCTCCCTATCATATGGGAAAGGCCCTGTTCAGGCAGAAGCTTATTACCTCAAGAAGCATAGAATGCGGGGCAGCCATAGTTTATGTGAATATGGTGGGAGGTCAGGACGAACTTGTATTTGACGGCAGCAGTTTTGTGGTTGATGCTGAAGGCCGATTGCTGGTAAAAGGTAAATCATTCAGGGAAGATCTTATCGTAACGGATATTGAAGCGCGAGGAACAGGGAAGAAGTCATCTTCCGGACGCAGGCATGAGCTTAAAACGATCATGAGTGAGGGTGAGTTTGTGGATGAAATAAGAATCCCCTGGACGTTTGCTAAAGGACGGCCCGCATGCAGGGGAAGAAAGCCCGCGAGATTTTCAGAAGAGGAAGAGGTATACAATGCGCTTTTACTCGGTACGAATGATTACGTACATAAAAACGGATTTAACGGTGTCGTGATCGGGATGAGCGGGGGGGTCGACTCTGCACTGGTAACAACCATTGCTGTTGATGCCCTTGGGAAAGAAAACGTTCACGGTCTATTTATGCCCTCGATGTATACGTCTGTGGAGAGCCGCGAGGATGCATTTACCCACGCGCAACACCTTGGAATAAAAATTCTGGAAGTCCCCATACACAGGATCTTTACATCATATCTGAAAACGCTGGCGGAGAGTTTTAAAGGGAGGGACCCTGATATTACTGAGGAGAATCTGCAGGCCAGAATAAGGGGCAACATATTGATGGCCTTCTCCAATAAGTTTGGCTGGCTTGTGCTTACCACCGGCAATAAATCCGAGATGAGCGTAGGATATGCCACCTTATACGGTGATATGGCCGGAGGTTTTGCGGTGATCAAGGATGTGCCTAAGATGCTGGTGTATAAATTGTGTGAGTGGAGGAACGTGAGGGCAGGCAGAGAACTGATTCCCGGAAGGATATTATGGAAGGAGCCGACCGCGGAACTCAAACCTGACCAGAGAGACACGGATTCCCTGCCACCTTATCCGATTCTGGATCCTATTCTGAAGGCATATGTGGAAGAAGACCGCAGTTTTGAAGAGATCATGAAAATGGGCTGTGATGTAGCTTGCGCGCAAAAGGTCATACGTATGGTTGACCGTTCGGAATATAAAAGGCGTCAGGCCCCTCCGGGGATAAAGATAACACCGAGGGCNNCTAATATGTAACAAATAACAGGGTTCATTTTTTGGGGGAGGACATGGCGAAAAGAAATATTCTTGCAGTACTGTTACTCATCGTGTTACTTTTAATGATCTCTGCCTGTTCCCGGTCAGAAGGCGGACGACAGGAGGCTGTTTTTAAGCAGGTGGCTGAAATTGCGGAGATAAGGCCCGGGAGTCCCGTAAAGATTAAACTTAAGAGGAATGGTGACGGCGACTATTCATGGGAACTGAGCGGAGATGACGCGGAAAAGGTTCTTCTGGCCGACAAGAAATTGAAGGAATCGCTGGGTAAGGCAATTTCCAGATAACAAGTTCCAAATTACAAACAACTGCAAGATACACCATCGAAAGCTACATGCTCATTGGAATTTGTGTATCGAGATTTATATGTAATGTGTGATCTGTTATTTGAAATTTAATAGGCAGTATATCCTTCTATCAGAATATCTTCGCCAAGATAACATGTATGCATATCTTTAAGCTTTATAGCGTTCTTTAAAGATGCCGGTGATTTTCCTCCTATTGATGGAAAGGCATCAACGCCCCCGATTATTTTCGGGGCGGTAAAAAACATAACCTTGTCCACGATGTTTTGTGAAAGCGCTGAAGCCGCTATCGATGAACCGCCTTCTATCATGACGCTTGTTATATCGAGTTTGCCGAGTTCAGTCATAAGCCTGTTAAGGTCCACTTTCCCAGCCTTTCCCCTGCAGATTAAGACTCTGATTCCCCTGCGCGCAAGGGTCTGCAATTTATTTTTATCTGCGTTTTCTGTTGCGGCAATGATGGTCTTTCCGTCATCATGTGTGAGGACTTTGGAACTGAGAGATATCTGAAGGCGGCTGTCAACGATTATCCTGTATGGGTTCCTGCCTCCGCGAGTCCTGCAGTCAAGAGATGGATTGTCTGCGTTCACCGTACCTATGCCGACAAGCAGCGCGTCAACTTCGTTCCTTAATGTATGAACCCGCTCTCTTGCCTCAGGACCCGTGATCCATTTAGATTCGCCTTTGGCGGTCGCTATTTTGCCGTCTATGCTCTGCGCAATTTTAAGTATGACAAAAGGCCTTTTCCGGGTAATATGTGTTATGAAGACCTCATTCAATTTTTGGGCCTCCTCCTTCATCACACCGCTCCTCGTTTTTATTCCTGCCTTCCTGAGGGCATATAATCCCTTACCTGAGACATTCGGGTTCGGGTCTATCATGGCTGTGACGACTTCTTTAATACCTGCCTGAATCACAGCTTTTGTACAGGGAGGGGTCCTTTTTCCCGTGTGACAGCACGGCTCAAGGTTTACATAGAGCGTTGCGCCTTTAGCCCTGGAACCGGCCTTTTTTAATGCGGCGGCCTCGGCGTGAGCTGTTCCGGCCTTTCTATGATAACCGGAGGCGATGACCGTATCCCCTTTTACAATAACAGCGCCTACCATGGGGTTTGGACTGGTGCGGCCTTTCCCCCTGGCAGCGAGATCCAGAGCCATCTGCATATAAAACCTGTCGTTCATCACAGTAGTACGTCAGTAGTAGTGAAAAGTATTTATGAGAGTTAAGTAACTGATTTGTATAGGAGTTTACCAGAAAAATAAAAAATAAAGTAGAGGGTGAAACATGGAGGCATTGGCATGTGCTGCCTCCTATGGATTGATACTGAATTTACGTCCGGCATTATTTAAGTTCCTCTTTCCCGTAACCTCTTATAACCGTAGAGAATTAAATAATTTCTGAAAGGAAGCATCGGTATGAAGACAGTATTAAAGTTATTACTGGTAACGGGATGTCTCATACCGGCAATATCCTTATCTTATGCGCAGGAGGCTTACATAAATAAGACTCCTGATGAAGGAACGATCCTTGATCATCAGAAAATTCCGGCTCATAACAATACCAGGTTCCTGTCTCCGGAAATGATACATTGGTTCCGTACTTCAAGATTGATAAGTATTCCACAAGCCTGAATTTTATTATCCCGTTTGATATCGGCAGTTAAGGCACTGGAGGATGTGGCTCACTCAGAAGCGACGACGATGGGAAGAGAGATGACGTCGGTNNGGCATCAATTCCAGTGACAGGTCCATAATATTGTTGGCGATACTGCCTTTTAACCTTGCATATCCTTTTTCTCCTTCCAGGCTGATAGAGTCAACCTGTAAGATGTTTTCTTTAACTGAAAGGGCGCCCTGGAGTTTACGGAACGTATTCAGCAGCGGAATGACGGAAGCTGAATCATCTATGTATAGGTCCGGGACGTTAAATATAATCTTTATCATATTTCCTCTTATCTTCATATCGGAACTTACATGACCGTGTATGACTATATCGAAGCGTCTAAGATAGGGGATTTCACTCAGTTCAGCGCGGGTTGCTTTGATGCTACCCTCCAATGGAAGTTTTAGTATGCCGATGACATCGCCGGTCCCGATTTTTCCTTTTATGTCAAAACCGAGTTTCCTCTCGGCGAGATAGCGCAGTGAAAAGCCGCCTGTAAAATCCGTAATCTTTAGCGCGGGCCTGTTGTCTGTTTTGAGATCGAGGCTATCGGCGGAGAGAGTAAAGAAGATGCCCTTACGTAATCCCTTGACTGAAAGGGACATGTTGCTGATCGCTGATCCTGCAACAGCTGACTCGAGCTTTTCCTTTATCAGATCAACAGGAACTACAATGATCCACATGAGGATCAATAAAGCCGGTATCCCGGCCAGGAGACACAGGATGTTTCGTAATCGTATCACTGGGAGAAAACAGTTATCCTTTGATGCCAGTCTATCCCCTGCTCATAAGGGAGACTGTTAATTTCAGTATGAATTTATCAGGGTCTTCAAACGTAGACCGGACAGACACGGTCTTTATCTTAAGTGGCACCGGAGAGATATCGATTTTATAGAGCAGGTTTACAATACTGTTAAGGTCTGTACTTTCAATTTCAAGCTCCGCGCTGTCCTCAGTAAATTCATCGACTTTTGTCTTCCCGAGGGGTTTGATTACCTTGGCTTCAAGCCCGTGGGTACTGAGGATTTGTTCCAGGGCAGAGACGATCCCAGAGGCTTTTTTCAGCCCTATTTTTGTCTCTTTGGATTCTACGGCTGCTTTTATCTGTAACACATCTCCGGACATTGACCGCATCTCGGAGAGCCTGTCTCTGAGCTGTTCGTTTTTACCCTCAAGGTTCCGTGAATACATGACGGACATTATGGTCAGTATGAGGGCCAATAAAATCGCGAAGGACAAAACAAGTATCGTTTTATCATACAAGAGAATGTTCCGTGCCCGGGTTTTCATGCTGTTTTTTCCTTCATAACTATTGTGAAGTTGATCTTTTTGTCGGCAGTGGCTTCTGAATCTGTAACTTTGATTTCTTTGAACAGGGGGGCGATGTTGTTTTCCAGCGCTTCGACATCCTCGAATGAGTTTGCGGTACCTTTAATAATAATGTTCTTCCCGTCGGCGTTAAATTCATGGAGCGTAACATTATTGTTGCCCTGTAGCGCAATTTCCTTCATGATATCAAGGACAGGGACCCCGCCAAGGGCTGATTTTTTCTTTAAGAGCAGATTCATATTCCCTTTAAACTGACGGTCCGCGTCAATAATCTTTTTGTCTTCAGGAAAGACCTGGCGAAAGACTCCCTGTATCTCATCTGAAAGCAGTTTGTATTCCTTTTTCTGGCTCGTGAAGCTTAATGTAAAATTGGCTGCGAGCACTATCATCAGAATCAAAACCAGTACGGCTGTTAACCGCAGCCTTTCTACAAATTTCATCACGTCGCCCATATAGGCCAGTTCATTACGTCTGAGATTTATCGCGGGGTCAGAAAGCTCCTGCCGTGCGGCTTCAGTTCTGATCGCAGGATCAGAGATAGGGGCTTCAAGGAGCACGTCGCTTTTCCCTTCGCAAAGCCGTGAGTCCAGGGATGTTATCAATTTTGGTTCAAGGTCTGCTGATGAAAACATGTCTATGATTTTCTTGAGTTTTGACTTTTCCATACATACGGCCAGGACCCTGCTGCCGGTCTCGTAGGACTCTACGATTATATGGTCTATTACGTAGTCGCTGATGTTGCCGAGCAGGATCCCCTCAAGTTCAAAGGGGATGGTCTCCCTGATCTTGTCCTTGTCGGAGAATGGGAAGGTCTGCTCTCTGAGGGTAAGGAGATTCAGAGGGATACTCAGGCAGATATTATCGCAGCCGGCGGAAGGAAGTGACCGCAGAGTTTCAGGATCAGGATCGCCTTCTACAGGAAAAGAGAAACTGTCCGTAAGATGATATTCACCAGCCTGTTTTTCATAAATATAAAAATTCAGGGTGTTCTCTGTCCAGTCTATAAAGCCGGTATTCATTTAACCTTCTCTCCAGAAGTGTATTCTATCGGAGGAATCAATAACGCTCTCGATACTACGCGTAATTTCATTGACCGTAGCACGCGTTGTTATCCTGTAATTGGAGGCTTTAACGGTAATTTTACCGATAAGTCTTTGACCGATTGTTTCCATGCCCGATACATTCTGTACGTTTCCTGGGGCTTCAAAAGGATAGCTTTCCCTCTGGTCAATAATATTCTTTGCGAGAATTTCTGTCATATCATTATCCAGGCTGACAAGGACCGGCAGTTCAGCGGTATTTATATTGACTATACTGTTTCCCGATACGGTCATGTAAGGACTGATTTTGTCGAAAATGTTCTTGTCTATACCTTCAATGAATCTTAATTCATCAATGGACCAGAGAAAATCATTTTTCGCCAAATTCTCCGAATTGTAGAGCCTCGGCTCACTGTCAGGATCGATCCAGTCCGCAATCGCCAGTGCAAGACTGGGATTAATATTAAGGTATTCGAGCAGCTTTTTCAAGGATGAAATGGCATCTTTGTTTTCCAGGCCGTTGGCATATATGAGACTGTTGACGTTAAATCTGGCGTTTTCGTCTTCAATTTTTATTATAAGAATGACGCCAGTACCGAAATCCTGTGTAACCGGCAACTCCACTTCTCGTTTGTCCGTATACGTTTCTTTATTAATTTCTCTGATAAACTCCGCGCTGATGGCCTGTCCTGACTTCGCGATAAAAGAGGCCCTTTGCGCATTGCCCCAATTAGACAGTGAGGAGGAATCTATATAGACCTCATACACAAAGTCCACTACCAGGCCGGTCAGGATGGTGATGAGCAGAAGGGTGATGATGAGGGCGGAGCCATTTTGGCCTGATGATTTATTGCAGGATGCCAATTTGTGTTGCTTCCTGACCCATGACCCCTGACCTCTGACCCCTGGTGTTATCATAATTGTGTGTCGATTCTTGGTTTTGCGTATTCAGTCAGTTTCACAAGCCTGCCGTTGTCATCAAATTCTATACTGATTCTTACGAGTTCCGGAAGCTTACCGGTAAGTTCAGTGTCCCATGTCCTGACCCATTGCTGATTAAACAGTGTCTCAACCGTATAGCTTTCGATCCCCTCGATGATGTCTGCTTTAAACTCTTTTGACAGGATCGCGGCAGGCCTCTCTGATTTTAAAAGATCNNTGCTGCCTTTAAATGAGAATGCCGTAAGGTCCAATGAAGAGGTGTTTTTGCCTAATACATCACGGTCCTTAATAACAAACCCTGCCTTAATCTTTTTACTTTCATCAGCTCGGGGATTTTTTACCATAGCGCCCTCGACTTCACGTCTCATCATATCAAGGGCTGTCCTGGCCTCATGGTATTTCAGGGATATTTTATCGAATCGTTCGAGCGCGCGCTGAACAGAGAAAAANNCCGAGAACAATCGTGAGAAGGGCAAGGCTTATTAGTATCTCGATAAGGGTGAAGCCGGAGGATGAAGGTGCGGGGATGAAGGATGAAATATATCTATTCCCGCGTTCTGCATACTCCCTTTTATTTTTTATTTCATTCGTCATTCTGCCTTATTAATGACCAGTTCATTGAGAACAACCTGCCTGGCGTCTCCTTTTACGACGGTCCTGAGTTCGACAAGCCTGGTGTCCTTTACGGGTGTGACGGTGTTTTCATATGAGAAGCCGGTGGTGCTGATGTCCCCCTTTGAATTCTGGGGCGCCATTTCCAGTTCATTCATTTTCTCTTTTGCCAGTTGAAACATCTGGGTGGTAAGCGTGTTTTCGTACATAATATTGGTGTGATAATTCACTGTATGGACGATTATCGTAAGCGCTGTTCCGATGATTGCAAGGGCTATCATGATTTCGAGAAGGGTGAAGGCGGATGAAGAAATTGAGAAGCTCATATATTGAGAAGAGAAGGGTTGTCTTTTTTTCTCACATTCATGATTTCGTGTCTTCTTTACTTCTGTGTTCATCTCTTTGCTGTCTGCCCTTCGCTGTCTTCGTTTGCGAAGTAGCCTTCCCGGATTTTCGCCCTGCCGTTTATATGATTGAACATGACGGTATACTCACTGTCATCTCTTATCAGATGCAGGGTGATTGGTTCTTCCGGCCCCATGGGGCCGAATTGATATATGATTTCTCCGAATGAGACCTCTCCGAGAGAGGGAATGATAACGTCTTTAAACCTGATATTCTCTTTCATCCTGAAGTTGCGGGATTCCTTTTCGCTCTCATAACTGAAGGTGTCTCCATTAAGGTCGATTTTTAAGGTATATGTCTGTTTTTTACCTGCGGCTTCATCATATATGTACATCAGGGTATTGCTTATCCGTTTTGCCTCGGATTTCAAAGCCCTTTCCCCGCTGTCCCACAGGTTCGGCATGATTAGTGCTGTGGTAAGGGAGATAATAAAGATCACAATGATCAATTCAACGAGGGTGAAGCCGCCTTTTGTTTTCATCCTTTAAATTTCCCAGTTGATAATATCAGCTTCATACCCGCTTCCTCCCTCTTGCCCATCGGCGCCCAGGGAGATAATATCATATTCCCCCTGCTGTCCGGGGGACACGTAGAGATATCTGTTGCCCCAGGGGTCAGAGGGCAAGGTTTTTTTCTCGAGGTATCCTCCGTCCCTGTAGTTGACAGGAATTTGGCCGACCGAAGGCGGTGAGATCAAGGCCTCAAGTCCCTGTTCAGTAGACGGATAAACGCC
>DKBK01000122.1 GCA_002451135.1 Nitrospiraceae bacterium UBA6902 | reverse complement strand
GGATTTTCGGAGAAAATTCGTCAATAGAAGCGATACAAGTAAAACAAGCTCTGACTTAGTTTCACAATCAGCGGCATCCAGATCATATTCTATAAGCATGATTCCGGTCTCTCCGGGATCATGCTTATCTTTAGAACATGTCTGCGCCAAACACTTATAGAGGTTCGATAGCCAGTAGATCTCATATGCTTCGGGATATCTGACGACAGTCCCGATATTTTATCGGGACGACCTGGAAAATAATCCGTGCCCTTGTGCCGTCCTATTCAAAACAGAGAGGTATGGTATGTCGCCATCCCCAGTTAGTTTCAGGATCGGGTAAGGGGCAGAACATGTTGTACCGCTTTATGTAATCCGGTAGACCGGGCGTCCAATCCAAACGCTCTGGTTGCAGGGCATATGATCCATGATGCTTCTTATTACAGTCTGTGCCGTAGACGAGTAGTTCACAGAAGCATTCATCAGTTAGGCTCAGCCCTATGGCGCTCCAGTTAGACCTCAGGCTCGCCCGGTCTGTATTGTTTATTTCTTTTTCAAAAATATCTCCAGATTAAANNAGGATGGTCAGTGCCTTGGCCTTGCCGTGTTTCTTTACAAGCTTTGCCTTGTATTTCTTTACCTGCTCGCTCTCCCTGAGCATCAAAACAGCCGCCTCTGAGAAGGCCCACTTCAGATGGGCATTTCCTATCTTTGCACCGGAATGCCCATAGCGCTTCCCTGCAGATTCCTTTGCTGGTTTCACCAGTCTGCTGTAAGAGACAAAATCCTGGACTCTTGGAAACCTCTTGATATCATGAATCTCATAGAGGATGATTAAGGCAAGAGTCTGGCCGATGCCAGGAACTGATTGAAGACGTACAAAGGAGTCCATGTCTTGTATCTTTGCCTTTTTGCAGATATAGTGTTCCACTTTTCTCAGGAGATACCCGTATTTGTCAATAAGAGCAATATTAACCTCTATGCTCTTCTGGACACATTCATCGCTGAACTGCTCTGCGATTCCTTCCCTGTTGCCCCGGTAGCAAATGCTTTTCTTGAATCGGGGAAGNNATCATTCCTCCTCTTAAGAGAGCTGCAATCTTATGGGAGTCAATCCGGTCATTCTTGGCCTTGCCTCCATGGATCGCTTTCATATACAGGGCATGTCCAAGGACAAAGGGAATGTTCTCCTTCCTGCACAGATCAGCGACCCAGTACCAGGCAAACATGCACTCAACGGCTACGACAATATCTTCCCGGTATGGCTCCATAATGCTGAGAAATTCATCAGGACCGGCTTCGATGTTTTTTTGCTTGACTATAGTCCCTTTCTCCTCAATAATACAGACATACATCGAACGGGCATGGAGATCAACTCCACAATAATACTTGTGCTGCTTAACATAGAATTTCATACTGGCCTCCTTTAATTGAGATTTATTGGATATAACATGATACTGCTTTGCAGTATCATGTTGGAGGCCTTTATTAGTATCCAGCTACTGCAGTGAATGCAGACAGGACGCTTCCTCAGGTAGCACTGTTTTAAGGTAGGCAAATTGTTTTCAGGCACGTTGTTATCGTGCATTGGCACTTGCTCAACTCATCGTTATATATTAAATAAGAAATAAACCAGTGAGTCAGAAAATTGGCAGATAGTTTTACTGGAGGAATGGTAGCATATTAAGAAAACAGAAGATTCGTGTGTAACAGTGGCGACATGCGGCAATTAATCGAGCATATCAAGGAAAGAGCAAGGTCGGACAGAAAAGTAATCGTATTCCCGGAAAGTACGGATTACAGAATTCTGAAAGGATGTCGTGCTGCGGTACAGCAAGGAATTGCTACTCCGGTTCTTATCGGCGAAAAACCCGAAATCGAAGCAGCGGCTGACAGGCTGGACGTGTCACTTGACGGAATCAAAATCGTATCATCATTGTCTGATCCTCATCTTGACGTATACATAGAAAATCTTGTGCGTCTCCGCGAGCATAAGGGGATGACAAAGGCAGATGCGCAAAGACTCCTTTCCTCATCTCCGATGTATTTTGGCACGATGATGGTACAGACAGGAGACGCTGACGGGCTTATCGGAGGGGCAACAACGACAACAGCAGACACACTGAGGCCGGCTCTTCAAATTATAAAGACACACGAAAAGTTTCATAAGGTGTCAGGGCTGTTCCTTATGTATGTAAAGGGAAGGCTCTTATTTCTGGCTGACTGCGCAGTCAACATTGAGCCAAGCTCGCATGTGCTGACAGAAATCGCCATTGACACAATAGAGACTGTCAAGAAATTCGGGATCGAACCCAGGGTCGCCATGATATCATTTTCAACTAATGGGAGCGCTAATCATCCAAGCGTTGAACTGGTAAGGGAAGCAACAGCAATGGTCAGGGACAAAGCCACTGATTTTATTGTTGACGGTGAGATGCAGGTCGACGCTGCACTCGACCCCGAAACATGCCAGAGAAAATACCCGGACTCCAAAATCATGGGAGACGCCAATGTCCTGATTTTTCCCGGCGTTGCAGCCGGTAATATAGGATACAAGCTGTTGCGAACAGCAGGCGCCGACGCTGTGGGTCCTATCCTGCAGGGCCTGAAAAAGCCTGTGAATGATCTCAGCCGTGGATGTAATATCCAGGATGTCATCGATGTCTGCGCAATAACCGTCCTGCAGGCGCAGAACGTCAATGCGGACGGGAACTATCTGTAGGAAAATGGGGTCAGGCTTGAGAATTGAGATATTAAAGT
>DKBK01000003.1 GCA_002451135.1 Nitrospiraceae bacterium UBA6902 | reverse complement strand
ACATATCCCCCAGATGCCGGGCAGTCTTGACGAAGCCCTGGACGCCCTGGAAAATGACCATGCATTCCTGCTCAAGGGAAACGTGTTTACCGGGGATGCAATTGAAAAATGGATTGAGTACAAGAGGAAANNTCGACATCATTAATATGCAGAGACGATAGAATACCCTTGGGCCTGATATCCAATCAGTGATATCCAGCCGCTGTATACATGGGTAATCTCAGGCAATATCGATGCAGGGTCCACACCCATGACTTTAGTAGCGACTAAACATAGTTCCAGTCTGATCCCATCCTTTGACATCCGGGAAACCGTAGCGGCGATCTCATCCAGTTTTTTTTGTTCTTCAGGAGAAAAACCCTCCCTGCTCTTTGATATAAGCTTAACGGACGGACCGATAAAGACAATGACAAATTCCGGCTTCTCCGTGACCGCCCTTATGTTTTTATCGTGATATACCTGGGCTATCAAATCAAGCTGCATCGCAGCGCTTTGGGGATTACCCGCCCTGAAATCAAATACCGCCTTTACCGAGGTTAATCCGGTAAGTGCTTTGTATTCTTCAGTATATGCAGCCCCGGCCGTTATACACAGCAGACATACTGCGATGAGCATACATGTAATCACTGCTTTTGTTCCCTTTTTCATTTTCATTTTCTCCCTTCTCCCTGTTCACTTATTATGATCGTCACTTTACCGTGCACCGACCTTCCCTCTTATACTGTGTATCATATATCGCGGCACGTGTCAAATATAATTTATTCGTGTCTATTTTATCTGTCTGGGGCAGACACCGCTGTTAGGAGAATCATGCTTCAGATGCGCTTCAGCCGTTCGCATTGATGAGGAGAACAGAACCACATGCGATTTAAACCGCCCCCTCCCCTCTTTCCCCCGTCCTGATCCTTATGATATCCTGCAGATCATATACGAATATCTTTCCGTCCCCAATTTCGCCGGTCTTTGCCGCCTCTGATAGGGCGGATATCACAACCTCCACCCGTTCGTCAGGGACAGCCACCTCAATCTTTATCTTTGGAAGAAATTTCACTTCATACTCCACCCCCCTGTATACTTCCATGTGTCCCTTCTGCCTGCCAAAGCCCTTAACTTCGATAACGGTCATACCGTGGATCCCGATGTCGGTGAGCGCCTTTCTGACCTCATCAAGCCTGAAATGTTTAATAACAGCAGATATCATTTTCATGACATTTTCCTCCGGTTTTATTATTCTATTCTACAATGTCGGGAAAAACAAGGCACAAGTTGAAAAGGCACATAGGGGCAAAAGCACTCAGGCACAAAGTGAAAAAACTAAAATATAACTACTATTCTCCTACCTCTCTGTGCCTTTGTCCCTCTGTGCCCTTGTCCCTTTTTTATTACAATGTCTATCGATAAAGAGATAAGAGAGAAAATTACTGGGGCCTCGATCAATTCCTTTGACCCCAAAAGGGCTGAGACAAATCTGCTGAGGTTCGTGGAACTAAATGATGACAGCCGTATTATTCCTCATATTTCAGTTGCAGCCCGCCTTTTCTCGGCAAGCCGATTTCTTGCGAACTACTGTATTGCCGCTCCAGAGGAGCTGTATGCCGCAATAAAGGAAAGAAAAAAGGAAATTACAAAAAAATTTCTCGAGGCAAGGGCCGGTAAAGAGCTTGCTGCCCCCCAGCCGGGGCAGACGGACATAAACCAGATGATGACAGCCTTACGGCTATTCAAAAAACGTTACCTGCTGAGAATCACGTTGAGGGACATCTATGGAGAGACTGATATCCGGTCTTCAATGGATGAACTGACCGCATTGGCGGAAATCATTATTTCAACTGCCCTTCAATGGGCGCTCGCTTACAATCACCATAAATACGGGACACCGGAAAAAAGCGCCATCTGTCTTATCGCCCTCGGGAAACTGGGAGGGGAAGAATTAAATTACAGCTCAGATGTCGATCTTCTGGCAGTGTATGAAAATGATGACGGACAGACCACGGGGATACTGAATCCTTCCGGCGTACTATGCAACAGGATAAGCAACCATGAATTTTATTGCAAGGTGGTTGAACTGTTCAATAAATTGTTATCGACCCAGACAGGAGACGGTATTGCGTACAGGGTGGACCTGAGGTTAAGGCCTCAGGGGCAGAAAGGGGATATCGCCCTTCCGCTGAAGGCGTACCGAACGTATTACGAATCCTGGGGGCGCACATGGGAAAGGATGATGCTGATACGGGCCCGTCCTGTGGCCGGAGACGCAGAACTCGGAAAGCAGTTTATCGAAGCCATCCGGCCCTTTGTATGGAGAGAGTCAATCGCCTTTTCTGAAATAGATGAAATCAAGGGACTGAAGAAAAAAATTGATTCCACCTTTTCACGTGACGACGTGAAGCGCGGATATGGCGGAATCAGGGAGGCCGAGTTTTTCATACAGACATTTCAGCTTCTTTTCGGTGGCGCAAACGTTTCATTAAGGACCTACAGAATACTCAATGCCATCCAGGCACTGAAGTGGATGAAGAAGGTGCCTGAAGATGACCTCACCATCCTCTGGGATAATTATCTTTACCTCCGCCGTATTGAACATTATCTCCAGATGAAGGAAGACCTACAGACGCATGCCCTGCCCTCATCCGATGATGACCGGGACATACTCGCCAGGGAAATGGGCTTCTTATCAAGGGACGGTTTCCTTGAAAACCTGCAGGTAAGGCGGATGCAGGTAAAATCCATGTATAACTCCCTGCTCGGGACGCGTGAGGACGTCCATTCCGAGGCACTCGACCTGCTTGAGGGCAGTTTAAAAGATTATGAACTCACGGGGTATCTGTCTTTCCGGAAGGTAAAACAGCCGGACAGGTGCATCGTCAGTCTCAAGAATATTCGCGAGCACATGCGCGTATTCCGTACCATGCAGGAACGCTCCATTGCCAGAGAAGTTATTCCTGAACTCCTTGAACTTGCCCTGCGGGCTGAAAATCCCGACAGGGCCGTTGCAGGACTGGAGAGCCTTCTTTCTCCCTACGAAATCAAGACCGCTCATCTGACGGCATTTATTGAGCAGAAGGAACTCATGACCGGAATAATAAAGATATTGTCCATGAGTCCTTATCTCACAAGAATCTTCCTGAGCAACCAGTACTACCTTGATATGCTTATCGAGGAATGGAGCATTTCAAAGACCCTCAGGGCCATGGAAGTCAAACTGAAGCGGCTTGCAGGGGGTGAGGAAGACATCACCCTCCGGCTTGCAAGATACCGGAGATTTGAAGAGGTCCGTCTTGGGATGTTCTTTCTGTTAAATATACTGAAAATCGAGGACCTGTTCAAGGGGCTGTCCCAGGTTGCAGAGGCAATAATCAAAGAGGCAATTCACAATGCAGGATGCAGGGACCTGTCCGTGATAGCACTCGGCAAACTCGGCGCCCGCGAGATGACCTTCGGCTCGGACCTTGATATTGTCTTTGTATCTGAATCCCCTGAAGCCATGACGGCCGCGGAAAGGATCATCAGGACGCTTACGTCCTATACAGGACTGGGGCTGCTTTACCGCGTTGACACACGATTGAGACCGGACGGTTCAAAAGGCATCCTTGTCAACAACATCGAAGGATACAGTAATTATTATCTAAAAAAGGCCCATCACTGGGAGATACAGGCCCTCCTTAAGGCAAGGCCTGTGGGAGGCGCTTCAGGGCCTGCCCGTGCATTTATACATATGGCGAAAGATATCATATTGAAAAGAGGACATGATGTCACAAGAAATGAGATAACTGCCATGAGGTCAAAGATTATAAAAGAACTTACCAGCGAAGCAGGCGGGACAGACATCAAACTGCGTCCCGGAGGGGTCGAGGAAATCGAATTTCATGTACAGTTCCTGCAGCTGAATCACGCTCATGACTTTCCTGAAATTCTTGTGCAGAACACGCTGACCGCCATAAGCCGTCTGGCCAAAAAAGGCTTGCTCAGCAGGTCGCAAAGGGATACACTTAGTAACACATACAGATATTACAGGAAGCTCCAGACCTTTTTACGGCTGAATGAAGAAGATGTGATTTCCAATACATCAGATATCACAGAGATGGCAGCATCCTACATGGGGCATACCTCCAGAGGAGAATTCCTGGAATATCTGACTCTGTCAGGGAATAAGGTGCTGGATGTCATCGGAGTTAATGACTGATTCAAAAAAAACGGACAGGGGGTCGCCGCGGGAGATATTATAGAATAGGGAATTCAAGTAAGATAAAGAGTAACATCAACCTGAAGCAATAAACCGGGAGGGCAAAATGACTTCACAAAAGACCAAGACAAAAGAGGACGTTCTTAAGCTGATAGAGGAGCATAACGTAAAATTTGTACGTTTCTGGTTCACCGACATCCTCGGCCAGCTCAAGAGTTTTTCCGTGACAAGTGAAGAGCTGGATACCGCGTTTGATGAGGGAATGGGGTTTGACGGTTCATCAATTAAAGGCTACGCGCGGATAGATGAAAGCGACATGGTTGCAAAACCCGACCCGGCCACCTTCCAGCTCATTCCATGGAGGCCCAAGGAAAAGGCGGTTGCACGCATGTTCTGTGACATTATGAACCCTGACGGGACCCCGTACGAAGGAGATCCCCGCTACGCATTAAAAAGAAACCTGGACCGGCTGAAGGACCACGGGTATACGTTTTATCTTGGGCCGGAGCTTGAGTTCTTTTATTTCCGGAACTCCAAAGGTACGGAAGTCCTGGATGAGGGCGGTTATTTTGATCTCACCACACTGGATGCTGCCAGCGATCTGAGAAGGGAGACGGTCCTCACCCTTGAGGAAATGGGCATCAAGGTTGAATATTCCCACCACGAAGTGGCCCCGTCGCAGCATGAGATCGACCTGCGTTTCGCAGAGGCCCTGGCAATGGCGGATAATGTCATGACCTACAGGATAGTAGTGAAGGAAGTCGCCACAAAATACGGGTTCTATGCCTCGTTCATGCCTAAACCTATCTTCGGGCAGAACGGAAGCGGCATGCATACCCACCAGTCGCTTTTTAAGGACGGGAGGAACGCCTTCTATGACGCAAATGACAAATACTACCTCTCCGATATTGCCAAGAAATATATTGCCGGAATATTAAGGCATGCACCGGAGATAACCGCCTTTTGTAACCAGTGGGTAAATTCATACAAGAGACTGGTCCCCGGATATGAGGCTCCCGTGTATATCGCATGGGCCAGGAGAAACCGCTCCTCCCTTGTAAGAGTGCCCCTTTACAAGCCCGGCAAGGAACAGGCGACAAGGATCGAGCTCCGTTCGCCGGACCCGGCCTGCAACCCGTATCTCGCCTTTTCAGTAATGCTTGCCGCAGGGCTGGAAGGTATAGAGAAAAATTACGAACTGCCAGAACCCATAGAAAAAGACATTTATCATCTTACTGATGAGGAGAAACAGGAACTCGGTATTGAATCACTTCCTGGGAACCTTATCCAGGCCATAGAGACAGCCGAAAAAAGCGAGGTAGTGCGAAGGGCCCTCGGTGACCACATATTCAATAATTTTATCACGAGCAAAAAGATCGAATGGAACGATTACAGAACGCGGATCCATCCGTATGAGATAGAGAAGTATCTGCCGATACTGTGAAGAGAGATTCCTTAGTAAAAAAGGAGCTTCGCGCAAGAGTATGGGCAATTCCTGTCTCCCCCTTTTCTTAAGGGGGAGACAACATTACCTGTACTGTCAGCGTATTACATCCCTTTTGATGACATTAGTTGGTATAATTATCCATTGCAAAAAAGCCTGATGCCCGGTTATAACGCGCATGATACTTCATAAAACCATATTTAAAGAAATGTCCAGCAGCCTGCTGGTTATCATCTTTTCCATGTCCGTGATTCTTTTTATGGAAAAGTTTGTCAGACTGACGCGGTTCTTTATGGGGAAGGGCGCTGACCTTTCGGACATTGCCAAGATCTTCATATACCTGCAGCCGTCCATTCTGCTGCTTGCGGTGCCAATGGCAATACTCGTGTCGATTTTTCTTACGTATGGACGGATGTCAACGGACAGCGAGATCATTGTGTTAAAGGCAAGCGGTATGAGTTTCTGGGGGATATCCAGGGCCGCGGTCACGCTTTCCGTGCTCTGTTTTGCCGTCCTTGCCGTGGTAAGTCTTTACCTCCTGCCCCGAAGCATGTATGCCTTCAAGCACACCTTATATGAAACAATTGTAAAAAAGGCCTCAATGACCTTTGAAGCCGAGACCTTTTCAGACGTATTCAAGGATACCGTCATCTATGTGAAAGAAATTCCCTCGGCAGACATATTCAGGGGGATTTTTGTATACAAGGAGGGGATCAAATCCATGGAGGAGCCCCTGATAATAATCGCTGAGAGCGGGGTCATCAGTGCGAATCCGGAGGAAGGTCTGATAAAGCTGAGCATGAATAACGGCCTGGTCCACACCTTTAATGAAAAGAGTTCTTCTGAAATAACCTTTTCGCGATATGACTTTATACTTAAATCCGGCATGGATACGATGGACAAAATAAAACCGGACGAGATAAAAACCTCGAATCTATGGAGGGGCCGCAAAGATAACGCCCCATGGGCCATTGAATTACACAGGAGGCTGGCCCTGCCTTTTGCGTGTTTAATTTTCGGCCTCCTGGGTCCGGCCCTTTCCAGCAAAATCGGCAAGATAGGGCGTCTTGGAGGTTTCTCATTGAGTCTGGCCATTCTGATACTTTACTATGTGATCCTGATTTTTGGGGAAGGCCTTGCAAAGTCAGGGGAAATACCGCCTTTCTGGGGGGCATGGGCTCCGAACCTGATATTTGCCGGGATAACGCTCTTTTTCGTGCATATTGCGTATAAGGACAGACCCATCAGAAGGCTTTAAGGATATACCGGAGCATAATCATGAAAATATTCAGGAGATATTTTTTTAAAGAATTCTTCAAGTTCTTCATCATCGTCCTTGTCAGCTTTACGGCCATATCGATAGTCGCGGAGTTTTTTGACAAGGCGTCAGAATTTTATGCTGAAAAACCTCCTGTCTATCTGGTGATACAATACCTTTTGCTGCAGGCGCCAAGGGTCATCCTTTACGCATTGCCCTTTGCCTCTTTGTTTTCCATCCTGATCACAATCGGCATGGCATCAAAATGGCGGGAGACCATAATAATAAAGGCCTCGGGCGCAAGCACGAAAAAACTCTTTTCATCGTTCCTCATCCTGGGCGTTGTCATCACTCTGATATCACTGGTCCTGGGCGAGACCGTGGTACCTGAGGCAACAAGGAGTGCGGCCTATGTAAGAAAAGTACATATTCTCAAACAGTCTCCCAGGATAATCCAGAGCAAGGGGGCCCTGTGGATAAAAGGTCTCGACGGAAGCCTGGTCCGGATAAGCGGATTTGTCGAGAACGATAACCGGATTTTAAAGACCAGCATATTCCAATTCAATACTTCTTTCGGATTAGAAAAAAGGACGGAAGCTGATGCGGCCGTATGGGACCATGGCATATGGACTCTCAAAAATGTAACGGTTTTTGATTTTAAAAACAACACCTCACATCATTATGAGACCCTGATATCCACCTCATTAGAGGAGCCGAAAATATTCAGTGAAGAAATGAAAAAGCCAGAAGAAATGAACTTCAGGGAGCTTTATACGTATTATTCAAGACTCGAGAAGGCGGGTTTCAGGAATCTCAGATACATGATTCAGCTCTATGAAAAACTGGCCTATCCGTCGATCAATTTTGTAATGATGCTGTTCGGCATCTCTCTCGCGTTAAATACAAGATGGGGCGGGGGGATACGGGCCGCCGGACTGGGAGTTATCATCAGTGTGTTATACTGGCTGCTGTATTCAATGAGTATCTCTCTGGGCAATACAGGGTTTCTTCAGCCGTGGCTGGCCCCGTGGATAAGTCCTCTTGCGTTCGGCATTGCAGGAAGCGTTTTGTATTGGCAGATCAAGGAATAAGCATGGAAGGAGAGAGGGCAGATGGATATGTGAACACGTGCCTTCAGAATACACCAATCCCCCGGAGTGCCCCGGAATGGGGCTGCACATANNTTCATATTGAAAAATGCCATGTCAAGTTTGCTCAGGTCATTTGATTTTACTAATGAATGTTCATATAACATCATTGCCGAAACAACTATAATTCCGAACAGGTAAACGTTGGACAACCTGAAGATGGGGACAAGGCTCAACAACAAGCCTATCGTTATTACGTGAAACAGCCTCGCTATCCATAGAGATGTTTTGACGCCGAATACGCACGGGATGGAATAGAGCCCCTGTTTCTTATCAAAGTCCATATCCTGTAAACCATACAGCGTATCAAAGCCCGAAACCCAGAACATGACGGCAAAACAAAGCGGCAGGATGTCCGGACTGAAAGTCCCCTTTATGGCTATCCAGGCTCCAAGCGGCGCTAATGCAAGAGAAACGCCGAGCACTATGTGACACAGCCATGTGAACCGTTTGGTATATGAATACGTAAAAAGCACGAGAATAAACAGCGGTGCGATCTTAAAGCAGAGGGGGTTCAGTTTATATGCTGCCAGCAATAAAAATGCAAACGCTATGGCAGTAAAGATAAACGCCTCCCATGCCTTTATGACTCCCTTGGGAATCTCCCTGTTCCGGGTCCTTGGATTCAACGCGTCAAATTTACTGTCAACGATCCTGTTCATACCCATGGCCCCTGTTCTTCCCCCAACCATCGCCACGGTAATCCAGAACATCTGATAAAGCGGGGGGATTCCCTCTGCCGCGATAAGGGCTGCTGTAAATGCGAAAGGAAGAGCAAATACAGAATGAGAAAATTTTATGAGTCTTAGATAATCAGCGATTTTTCCGACCAGGACCATAACGTACTTATTTTAGATTTATACTATATGAAAAGCAATATTTCTATCACGCGATAAATATTTCATATAAATTACATGCCATTGGGCCATAGTTTGAAATTTACCTCTGCTCAATGTTAAGATATTTTTCCTCAGGAATTCGGAATTATGGCAGAAATTATCCCATTCAGAGGTATTCTTTATAATCCTGAAAAGGTAGACGCGTCTCTGGTAACAGCGCCGCCGTACGACATAGTCACGCCCGAATTCAAGGAAGAACTTTACAAGAAAGACCCTCACAATATTATACGCATCGATTTTGGCAAAGACAGCGACAACGACTCCGGGCATGAAAACCGCTATACACGGGCCGCCGGATATTTATCCGACTGGCTCCGGGAAGGGACATTACTGCATGACTCTGAGCCGTCTTTCTACTTTTATGAAATACGTTACGAGATAAAGGGGAGGAGTTTGAAGACGAGGGGGGTTCTCGGCGCGGTAAAGCTCGAAGAGCTGGGCTCGGGCAAAATCCATCCACATGAGATGACCTACTCAAAGCCAAAGTCAGACAGGCTGAATATCCTCCGTTACTGCGATGCACATACGAGCCCGATCTATTCTCTGTACAGCAGCAGGGAAAGGATCACATCGTCCATCCTTGATGATCTGGGCAAAACTGCCCCCTTTATTGAAGCAGTCAACGGAGACGGGTTCAGACACAGGCTCTGGAGGATCAGCGACAGCGCTTCCATTAACAGGATAATAAAGGAAATGTCTGACAAGGATGTCTTTATCGCGGACGGCCATCACCGCTATGAAACAGCACTCGCGTTTCAGAAAGAAATGAAAGGCAAGGGGCTGAGCAAAACCGGCAAAGAACCTTTCAACTATGCGCTTATGTTCCTTGCCAACATGGAAGATGAGGGGTTAACATTGCTTCCCACACATCGCATCGTTGAAATAAATTCGGACATACACATAAAAGAGACTCTGAAGAAATATTTTAATCTGCAGATAATAGGTACGGCGGAAACTACGGAGGAACAGGCAAGGCAGCTCATGCTTAAGGCTATGGAAGGCAGGGCCCATTCGTTCGGGATGTTTCTTGTAAACACGGGATCATACTATACCCTGTCATTTACCGGGACCGGCGCAGAGATGGACCTTCCGGAATGCCTGAAAACCCTTGACGTATCGGTCCTCCATAAATTCGTTTTTGAGGACCTCCTCCACATAGGTCACTACGAATATGAAATGGACCCGGAGATTGCGGTGAACAGGGCTAAAAAAGGCTCATTTGAAGCCGTGTTTTTCCTGAATCCAACCAAGATTCACGACCTCAAGGAAGTTGCGCTTGCAGGACACAGAATGCCGCCCAAGTCCACATACTTTTATCCCAAACTCCTGACCGGCATGGTCATGTATAAGTTTTAGTGAACCCGATGTGAACGGTAAAACGTATTAGTTCTATTGGTTCTATNNCGTCTGAAACAATCCCTTGTTATCTGGCTGATAAAAAAAGTTCAGAAATTTGGGCCCCATAAGGTCCGTATTTCGGGAAGAGCATATGAGATTTCGGAACATGTATTTAATCCGAAATACTATTTTACGAGCGGGTTTATGGCGAAACATATCATGGTAACGCCCGAAGATACCGTACTGGATATGGGAACCGGTTCGGGCATTCAGGCAATTACGGCGGGCCATTCGGGAGCAACAGTCATCGCGGTAGATATCAATCCCGAAGCCGTACGTTTTGCGCAAAAAAATATTAAAGCCAACGGACTGGAAGATAGCGTATCGGTCCTGGGAGGAGACCTTTTTACCCCCCTGAACCCGCAACATAAATTCAGCGTCATCCTGTTCACCCCGCCGTATCTGAAAGGAACGCCAAAAACCTTATTCGATAAGGCCCTGTTTGATTCTCACAAGGAATTGCTCAGAAGGTTCTTCAGAGAAGCAAAGGACTACCTTATACCGGGGGGATATGTCCAGATGATTTATTCGTCTATCGCCGGGACTGAACAGGCCCTTTCTATCGCCGGGAAATTAGGATGGAATCATAGTATAATAGCCAGAGCAAAAACATTTACGGAAGAATTCATAATCTACAAACTGACCTTTCTCTAATTAGTTCTTCCGGGAATGGTGTAGAGACGCAAAGACCTTCATTCCCGCTTAAAGACTGCGGGCATGACAAGCTGATATCTATAGAAGTATCTATATATGAACCCATAAATGTCGCAAGAACCATATGTAACTTCATGAAACTCGGGATAATATCGGACTCACATGATCATATAGACAATATTGCCAGAAGCATACGGATTTTCAGGGACAGGGATGTCGCCTATGTCCTGCATCTCGGCGATTATGTGAACCCTAATTCTGTCCGGGCCTTTCAGGGCATAAAACTGGTGGGTATATTTGGAAACAATGACGGGGACAAATTAAGATTGATGACTGCATGTAACGAGATTTCAGGAGAAATCAAAGGTGAATTTTATGAGTTCGAAGAGGCCGGACTCAAGTTTGCATGTTATCATGGAACAGAACTCTCAATAAAAGACGCACTGGTCAAATGCTCCACGTATGATGTGGTACTCTCCGGACATACACATACATGTGAGAATATCAGAATCGGAAAGACACTGGTCCTCAATCCAGGCACCTCGCACGGCTTTGGAGATAAGGCAACAATCATGATTTTTGATACACTGACTATGCGCGCAGAACTTATTGAGTTATAAGGACCGTAATTGACAAAATCTTAATTTATTTGAAATAATATTAATTGCACGACGGAGCAATTCATGTGTATTCAACAAATCCTATAACAGGTTCAGAGCTTGATCAGATTCATTGCCGCCAACAAATGGTTTAATAGTCACCATGTACTGAAAAACATCAATCTTGAAATCTCCAAGGGTGAAGTTATTGTCATTTGCGGCCCGAGCGGGGCAGGTAAAAGCACGCTCCTGAGGACGATTAACAAACTGGAGCCGATAGATGACGGGGAAATTATTGTTGACGGAATGTATCTTTCTGANNATCACACTTGCCCCCCGCAAGATCAGGGGATTAAGCAAAAACCTGGCAAATGAAAGAGCCGATAAACTGCTTGAAAAAGTCGGACTCAGTCACAAAAGAGATACCTTTCCTGTTCAGTTGTCAGGAGGTGAGCAGCAACGAGTTGCCATCGCAAGGAGCCTTGCAATGGAGCCGAAGATCATGCTCTTTGATGAACCTACCTCGGCCCTGGATCCCGAACTTATCCATGAAGTCCTCGACGTAATGATTTCGCTTGCCAAAGAGGGGATGACAATGGTTGTTGTCACCCACGAGATAGGGTTTGCCCAGAAAGTCGCTGACAGGGTCGTATTTATGGACAACGGAGAGATCATTGAGATCGGTACCCCGCCTGATATATTCGTAAATCCCCGGCATGAGAGGACCAAACATTTTATGAGCAACGTATTTCATATTCCCGTCTTCGACTATACCCAGGAACAGGGATAATACACCAGAGGCAGTCGGAAAGAGTGGATGCCCCAGGATAAGAGCATTCTCTCCGCTTGTGATAATTCTATTTCGCGCTTTCTCCCACAGGTGAATATACCGTCACCACGGGACTGTAGAGGAACAGATCGTCGGTCTCCTCAAACACCCTGATTCGTTCATACCCATTCAACTTGTCCCGGATGAGTTCGGGTATCACATTTTCACCACGATTCGTGATTACTGCGATCGTGTATGAACCCGGATCATTTTGAGTTTGCATATAATATTCGGGGTTTTTATATCCCCAGGTGAATCTGATCGGGGACTTATCAATCTGTTCGTAGGGCAAAGAGATAGTGTTATCATAGCGGTAGAGAATGTCTTTTTCAGTATATAGATCAAGCAGGGGGACCGCAACTGAAGGGTTTACCGTTGACGTTAGAGATGGCAGGGCAAAGACCTCTACTTTTCCCCCACCAATGGAATCCAGAAAGATACCGGCATTTCTGAAATTACCCAGGCTCATGGACTGTAATAAGGGCATATATGCACAAAGTGCCACTGTAATGGAGACAGCAACAATGCATGAAGCAATAAATTTTTTTATTTCCAGGGATGCTATCTTCTGCAATCCGTATGAAGCCATAAGCGTAAACATAGGGAAGACAACCATGACATAACGCGACCTTCTGATCTGCAGAACGATTATTAACAATACAAGCCAGGATATAATCAGAAACCTGGGGTCCTTTTTTTTAATGGCCTCATATACAGAATATAGCGCGGCGATGGTGATAAAAGGATGTATCTGATACAAAAACGTTGAAACAAAACTCTCCCCCCAGCGGCTTAGACCCGGTGCCTGATATTCGCGTAAAAATTTTATTTGGTCCAGGAGCACATCATGTTTGAGATACACCACGATGCTTATCAATATCCCTGTAATCAGGGCCACAATTATGCCCCGATACATACAGGTGCGGGAAACAGGTAACGCCTCCGCAGTCTGCCCCCTCCCCCCTGCCTCCTGCATCCTTACCCCCCTGCCCTGTTTCAGATAAACCAGAAATACCACTGCAAGCACGGACAGCATAATCCACGCAGAATACTTTGAAAATACGGTGCAGAATACAGACACGGCCGAAACGGGGATCCATATACCGCCCTTTTTCAGGGCCATGATAAACACATAGATAGAAAGCGTCAGGAAAAACATGGTGGGAACATCCACAAGCATAAGAGGGGTCTGTGAAAAAATATACGGAACCCCCCACAGTAACACCCCCGCAAAGAAACCCGTCTCTTCATTCCAGAGCGATTTGCCGATCAGATAGGTAATTACGGCTGTCCCCGAGAAAACAAATGCGGTAAAAACCTGTATGAAGGCCCTTGCCTCTCCAAATATTTTAAAGATCAGCCCATAGAGAAAAGGCACAAAAGGCAGGTCGGTCCATGCGTAAATATCCTTTCCCCATTCAGAAATAAAATATGTGATCCCGTATAGTTCAAGATGCTTTGCCTGTGTAATATACCGTGACGCATCTATAATCACCTCCGGAACTTTCCAGAATATGGCGCAGACCGCAAATGAAACTGAAAAGAGAAAGAAGGAAGGCCGCTGCCTCGTTACCGGCGAGTTAAGCAGGGTATATATAATAATTATTCCTGCTAACATAATCAAAACCGTCCAACTCAGTTCAGCATGAGAAAACGCCCACTTCCAGCTTGTCAGTCGGTTGTCATCGGCATTACGAAAGAGATACAGCAGCAAAAAAACGGATACGGTAGAAAGGGTAAGCGCGAGGACATGCCATTTTTTTCTCAATAATGACTCGGGCATCACTTAGTATACTATATGAAATCAGAAGTCAGAATTGAATAATTAATATTCAGAAATAAATCGGGGTTACCAGGACACTACTCTGTCATAGGCAAAGATATCGTCGATAACGGCTTCATACGATAACTTCTTTTTTGAAAGTTCAATAACCTTTATCTCATGGTCTCGTGACTGCGTGTCAATGATGTGCTTCGTAAGGTCTGTCATGCCGTTATTAATAATATGAAGAATTTTCATGCTTAACTCCCGTCTGTCCTGCTCGGCAGATTACACGGTCTAAAGTACGATGACCCTGTCAGCCACATGATTCATCGTGGCATTGTCATACTGGCTTCCACATACGATCTTGTCGCAAATGCCTTCCTTGGAAATCCCGTTCTTCTGGGTCGTATAATCACAGAAACTCATACTGATACGGGAATTTTCACAAAGGCCCTTTACCTTTGCATTTGCAAGAAGCTTGACGCCGGCATCCATAAAAAAGACAATGACCTCGTGACCTTTTGACAGGGCCGCATTAGTTAACCCTATCAGGTCCTTCACATGTCTGTCCGTGTTAACAAGAATACCGAGTTTCAAGGGATTAATTCAGATTTATCATTAATTTTTATTTGAAACTACTCTAAGGAAAGCGCCCATACGTATAAGGCCCGGATAATATCTTACCCGGGCCCTGATATGTATGCTATTTTTTCTCTTCTACTATCTTCCCTACAATAGGGTATTTATTATAGTCCAGCCCGCTCCATTCACCCCAGGAACCGACATATACCTTTACATTCTTATAGCCAAGGATGTGTCTCAGTACGAAATAGGAGTTCGAGGCCTTTATGCCGCCCTGGCAGTAAGAAATAACTTCCTTGTCTTTTGTGACTCCCTTTGCCTCATACGCAGCTTTTAAGTCCGCAGCAGATTTGAGCGTGCCGTCACTTTCGTTGAAGTTGGTCTTGTAGGAATCGAGGTCCAGGGCGCCGGGTAAATGCCCGACCCTCTTGTTCTTGTCATTATTTATTTCTCCGTTATACTCGCCAGTGCCTCGGGCGTCCACAAGCACGACATTCGGTTTATTGAGATTCTTTAACACATCATCAGCGACTATCCTGATGGACTCATCAGTGGCACCCACCTTGTAATTGCCGGCCTCCGCCTTTTTCATCCCGGCATCAGAAGGACGGTTTTCCTTGTTCCATTTAGCAAGACCGCCATTCAGATAGCTTACGTTCTTGTGACCGAAATACTCCATGAGCCAGAATGCGCCGAGAGTAAAAACACTTTCACCGTCTACGCCATATAACACTACGTGATCATTATTACTGATGCCGAGCCTGTTCATCATCCCCTCAAACTGCACCTTGTCAGGAGGGTTGGGGCTGATAGTACCCATCAGGGCGCCAATTCCCATATATACAGAACCCGGAACATGCTTCTTTTCATAACTTTCCTTTGCGGAAGGCCAGTTATCTACAAAAACCACTTTTACGTTATTCAGATTATCAGCGAGCCACTGTGTTTCAACTACCTTGTGTGCACCATTCGCAAGCGCATCCTGGTATCCGGCAAACAGAGATACCATAAAAAGAATTGAAACGATACTGATTACGGCTTTCATACGTAAACGCATTTTCCCTCCTTTTCAAACAGTTATTATTTAAGTGGTATAGTCAATGCTCAAACAGGATGCCTTAATATTAAATAATACCATG
>DKBK01000015.1 GCA_002451135.1 Nitrospiraceae bacterium UBA6902 | reverse complement strand
CATTTGTTGGCATCGAAATGGTATGATATGATTTATAAAGGATGGGGGCAATAATTATGAGGAAATTTATGCTTAAATCGGTAAGTAAAAATGCTGTAAGGTGCTGGAATATAGTAATATTATTGGCGCTATGTCTTTTATTGAATTGTACGATGGCTCAGGCGGCTGCGACCCTTGTTACTGATAAGATACAGTGGGAGGCCATGGTTTCAGAAATCGAAGTTTTTGTAACAACCGCTGATAAAATAGTGCTGGCAGATGAGGCGTATTATTTGCCAGGACTGGATGAACAGCTCGGCTCTACGCTGACTTTCCAAACGAGTAATACAGGGATGTCCAGAGGGTTTGTCATAGAAGCACTCGAAACCGGTGCAGGATTAACTTTTGATGATGACGGAGCTACGGAATTTGAAGATGCGCTTTCAGTGGGAGATATTGATGCGTATGAAGATGATGATTGGCAGCTTAGTCTTCTTGACGGCGCCAGTATGATGGCCTTTGGTGTTGAGATACGGCATTCCGATTTTGCCCCCGGAGAAGCCATAACATTATATTCTGGGGCCAATGCGGTAGGCACCGTAGATCTGAGTTTACTGCCCGCTACAGGCAATAACAATTATTTTATTGGCATTATCTCTGATGTTCCATTTGACAGAATTGTGTTCGACGAAGATTCTGACGGCGACGATATAGCTATTGCGGATTTTCGCTTTGCCATAGTAACGTCATGTCCTCTTTCTGTGAGAATTGCAGGTACCACTCCTGTTTATTATTCATCGCTTCAAGCAGCATATGATAACGCTGATGGAGGGGAGACTATTCAGAGTCATGACGCCGTATTTACGGAAGATATAGCCTTTGATCTTGATAAATCTGTTTTTTTTGAAGGCGGGTATGACTGCGATTATACGTCTGTTACGGGGAAAACAACGGTGTATGGCAATATGTCAGTCAGCAATGGTATGGTCACAATTCAGAATGGAATGCTGGAGGCTCAGTAGGATTTAACGATAGCAAGTTTAAAGGTTTTTGTCATTCCCATCGGACTAATTGCAGAGAGCTTGACTCTTGACGTGTCTGCTAAACATGAGATAATTTACGTCAATCCACAATGTCAGCTTAACTTAAAATATTTGCACGTAACGTTAATCTGCAGTTCTTCTATTGCTCTCACGTCAATGCTCTCGAATAATTTAATATTTTTGTCATTATAGTTAACAAATAAGAACAATTAACCCATCCATGACTTTAACAACAGCCTCACTTCCCGGTCTACACAGGAAAAAATACGCTGAACGGTATCGTGTGAGCACGATTGGGTGTGTCCTGCCATCTTAATGACCTCAAAACCCAATTCATCGTGGAATTCGTAAAATTTCTGATAAAGAGAGGCGTTTGTAATCTGGCGATTTTTCCCCTTGCTCATGAACCTGTTGACCTCCAATCCTTGTCTTCTGCCCAGGAGCGCTGCAATGCATTGGGAATCAGAGTATACCTGCAGTCTCACCGGACCGGCACCCTTAGATTGATTTTGAAAATCTTCAAGAGCATATAAAACAGTCTGGACCTCAAGCTTTGTCGAGGAAGTATCTTCAAATCGTCTTGCCACTAAACGTTCATTTATTGCGGATCTTTCAATGCGGTTAGGGGAGATTTCCATAAATGAAGACGGAACGAGAAGATAGGCGCCCACGCCGAGTTTACGCCTGGGATTCAGGCTCGCATCAGTAAAAAGGGAAAAACTGTTCATATGACGGGATCGTGAGCCCGGTTAGTACCTGGCGTTGCAACAAATGAGTACCGTGCGAAACGCCGCCTTGATGTCTTTTGGACTTTCACACTTTTGAACTTTCGTGCGTCTGTTATTCCCCCATCATGTTTCTTCTGTTTTGGTGTAGCGACGGTGTGCTCCCTGCGATGGTGCTGTTGACGCGGCTGGCGCGCAAATTCGGTATCACGCGCAGGTGTAGGCTTTTTATAATCAAACCCTTCAAGAGTGCGGCGCTCCACTTTATCGCCAAGTACGCGTTCGATGCTCCGCACCATGTCGCCGTCTTCACGGGTCATGAATGTNNTAGTTGATGACGTGGGATATGCTTGAGACATCTATCCCGCGGGCTGCTATATCGGTGGCGACAAGTACCTGATACGAGCCGTCACGGAATCCGTCGAGCGCAGCCTGGCGTCTGTTTTGTGAGAGGTTCCCCTGCAGCGATGCAGCGCGGTAACCGGAATTCTCCAGTTGTTGTCCTATACGCTTGGCCCGATGCTTGGTCCGTGTAAAGATCAGGACCGACTGAGTATCTGTATGGCGCAGCAGTTCAAGGAGGAGCGCGGTTTTGAGGTGCTGATCAACAGGATAAAGTGCGTGTGTGACAGTGTTTGCAGGTGCCGCGTGATTCACCTGCACCGTAACCGGTGTGTGAAGGACTTCATTGGCAAGACGTCTGATATCATCAGGCATGGTTGCCGAGAATAACAACGTCTGTCTCTTGGCCGGTACATGTCTGATGATCTTGCGGATATCAGGTAAAAAGCCCATGTCGAACATCCGGTCTGCCTCGTCGAGAACAAGCACTTCCAGATGCGACAGGTTTATTGTGTGCTGATTAATGTGATCGAGCAAGCGGCCGGGACAGGCAACGACTATCTCGGCACTCTTGCGAAGTTTCTGTATCTGCGGGTTCATCCCCACGCCTCCATACACAGTTGCGCTCCGGAGTCCTGTCTGCGTTCCCAAACTGCCGATTGCCTCGTGAATCTGCTCTGCCAGTTCGCGCGTTGGGGCGATGACGAGTGCGCGGACACGCCCCCGAGGGCCCTGCATCAGGCGATGCAGGATTGGCAGCACAAAGGCCGCTGTTTTTCCTGTTCCTGTTTGTGCCAGACCCATTACATCGTGTCCCTTAAGTACTGGCGGAATCGCCTGCGTCTGTATCGGTGTTGGGGTGACATAGCCTGCAGCCTTTACCCCGGCCGCAACATTGGGGTGAAAATCAAATTTATTAAATTCCATAAAACTCCTTCTTTCTTTTGTTCTGCGTTCGGGGGAAAAAGCCAAGATGTATTCGTGGGATTACAATGACGTAGTTCTCATCCGTGTACTGCAGTTTTTTGATGACTAATCGTAACAGTTTGCGGAAGTTGTGTCAAGTCACCTCTTTTAAATAGGTTTTTATCTTTTTCATATGCATGTAGTGCAGATCCCTCGTAATTTAACAGCAAGGTTTCAAGAATGCTGATCCTATGTATCTCTCGCAGGGCTCTTTCATTCATGAGAAATGGAGATAACAGATAACATGTCAGAGTAGTAATGATCAGAAGATCGATAACAATTGTTTTTATGACAAAGGGAAATCCATCATGTAGAATATAAAAAAGCAAAGGGAGGTTAATGGCGACATCTGCTGCTAAGAAAAATAGTCATGCCTTTTAAGCTCGATATTATTATGCCTCAGGAATATAGAGACTATGGGAAAAATACTTGAACCACACCCTGTTAAACTGTTCATCGGCATGCTGTCTCAGGATATATCACTGATTGAGCAACTCACCGATGACCTTTGCAACATATTCGGACCGATTGATCTTTCAAGTCCTGTCCTGCCATGGGAGCATACCAGGTATTATGAAAAGGAAATGGGTACAGGGATGAAGCGAAAGTTTGTATTTTTTATAACACTGATTCCCCCCGGAGAAATTGCCGGCATTAAAATAAAAACCATCGGGCTTGAAAAGCGGTATCTTAATGAATCGGGAGGGAGGAAGATTAATCTTGACCCTGGCTACCTCGATGCGGCAAAGATTGTACTCGTGTCAACAAAGGATTTTTCGCACAGGATTTATCTTGAACAAGGGATATACGGGGAAGTAACCCTTATATTTTCAGGTAAAGATTATCATGTATTGCCGTATACATTCCCTGATTACAGGACATCCGAGTACCAGCGCATATTTAAGGCAGCCCGAGAGTTATTCAAAACTGGAATGAAAATATACTTAAAACCTGATCAGTGATACAGTTATTATTATTGAAAACCCAGTATCTGATTGAGCCGATCTCTATTCCTTCTCATGAACGGCCCCATCCATGTATCTCATGATATCATCATAATCCTTCCTGGTTTTTTCGTACAGGGTGGCGTTTTCTATCGCGGTCCCGCACTGTTCAGCGAGCGACGCGGCAAACTCTATTTCCTGTCTGGAAAATTCTCTCGGATCACCGGTCAGAAGCCTCAGTATCCCAAGCACTTTGCCCCGGGCGATAACCGGGAGAGTCAACATGCTCTCTATCCCTTCATCCTCGGCTTCTTTTTTATAGCGTATTCTGTGGTCCGTCGGGACGTGATAGATAGCGACAGGGTTTTCCTTCAACGCTTCTGTGACATTCTGTTCGGCATCGACAGGTCCCTTTTTAAGGTATCTTTCGCTAAGGCCGTAGGCAGCCACGAGTTTCAGATTTTTTCCTGATGAATCCAGCAGTCGCACCGTAGCGGCTTTTAAATTCATGACCTCAGGAATCTTCCTTACGATCATATCAAGGACTTCATTGACATTTAAAGAAGAACTTACGGCTTTGGTAATCTCCTGAAAGACCCTGAGATATTCCTTCTCCCTGGAGATCTCTTTTTCAAAGTGCGTAGCGTTTACAATTGCAATTGCGGTCTGCTCCGCGATTGCCGACATGAAGTTAAGGTCAGCGTCCCTATATTTGACCGGCTTGGTCGTATAAAGTCTCAGCACTCCGATGACCTCCTGCTGGAAAAACATGGGGATAGACAGGATGCTCCTTATCCCTTCCTTCATGGCCTCATGATAGTACTTTGAATCTTTGTGTTCTGTAATGTCATACTCTGATACCGGTTTGCCGGCAAGGGCGTCATCAATGCTGGCGTCATACGACACGGGCCCTTTATTGGCATATGTTTCACTTAATCCGTAATAAGCGGCAAGCTCTAACTGCTTTGTGTCTTTGTTTAAAAGCCGGAGTGAAGCGCCTTTCAGCCCCATCACCTGAGGGATTTTTTGAGCGATCATATCCAGCACCTCTTTTAAATTAAGGGTGGAACTTACGGCTTTTGTAATTTCCTCAAAGACCCTGAGATATTCCTTTTCCCTGGATACCGCCCTTTCAAAGCGTCTCGCGTTTAGAATCGCAATCGCGGCCTGTTCCGCAATGGCGGATATGAATTTCAGGTCTTCGTCAGTATATTTCACAGGTTCAGTCGTATACATCCTGAGGATACCTATGATATCCTTTTCAAAACGCAGCGGGATTGACAGGATGCTCCGGATGCCCTCTTCCAGGGCCTCTCTGTAATATTTTGAATCAGTGTGCTCCGCAATGTCGTATACCGACACTGGTTTGCCTGCGAGGGCGTCGTCAATACTTGCGTCATACGACACAGGGCCCTTATTGGCATATTTCTCGCTCAGACCGAAATACGCGGCAAGTTCTAACTGCATGGTTTCTTTATTTAAAAGCCTGAGTGAACTTGCCTTGACATTCATGACCTTTACCACATTGGTTGCGATCAGTTGCAGGACTTCGTCAAGGGAGATGCTGGCGCTTATTGATTTGCATATATTCTGATAACTTTCGAGATAGATCTTTTTCTCAAATATTTTTTCCGCGCATGACGGGCACATGCCGTGAGTGAATATGCCGAAGCCTGCATTGGTGAGATACGTTTCGAGTTGTTCCCAGTAATCCTCATCGCTTCTGATCTTCTTGCACCAGCCGCAAATGGGGATAAGCCTCTCCTTCCGTTCGGATTTCAGCCGCTGTTCCACGGCCGTGGTGCAATGTGAAATGTCCCTGAAGGTTGCCACGGCCCCTGTCATTTTCCCTTTTTCATAAAACGGAGAGGCACTCTCTTCAATGGGTATTTTTTTATTGTCACGGGTCCTGATGAAGAAGGTTTTACGGATGACCTGTTTTTCCTGCAGGCACAGGGAGACCGGATACTCGAAGGGCTGCAACGCGTTATCTCCCTCTCCTTCATACCGGATATATCCCCCATTGATGACTTTACCGACTACCTGGCCAGCGGTTAACCCCGTCAGTTGTTCGGCGGCCCTGTTCCAGTACTGTATCTTCTGGTTCAGATCGACAAAGTACATGCCGTCTGTCATGCTGTCAAGAATCTCGCGATATTTTATTCCGTACCAACTGAACATAATAGTATGTGGTCTCCCGATAAAGAAATATAATTTTAAATTTTACTATATTAAAACTTAAAAAACAGAAATGAACCGCCGGACAATATCAGTGCAGGATTTCTGAGAATCAGATTCCCCCCCGTTGCCTGCTACACTATTCATTTTTTTAACAGGTCAATGATAATCCCCGGCTCTAGTCCGCTCCGAACACGACGTTCTTCGTCGAGAACTTGCCGTGATACAGCGCTTTATCAGCGATCATGAGCAGTTCTTCTTTGTCTTTTGCGTCGACGGGAAAAGAGGCAATGCCAAAACTTGCGGTTATTCTGACCGGGTGGCCCACATTCTTTAAAAACACGCTCTCTTCAATCATCTTTCTTAGTCTATTTGCAACCAGGAAGCCTGCCTCCTTTGTGGTCTGGGGCATGATGATCACGAACTCGTCCCCTCCGTAGCGTATTATTATGTCAATCATTCTCAGATTTTCCCGCAGCACATGTGCTGTTTCAATAAGCACCTTGCTCCCCGTGAGATGACCGAACATGTCATTTACTTTCTTAAGATCGTCGATATCCATAAAAATCAGTGTAAAGATAGAGCCGAAACGACGCGATCTCTCTATTTCGATCTCAAGGGACTGGTTGAGAAAGCGGATATTATAGAGGCCGGTAAGGTCGTCAGTTATCGATATTTCTTCTATCTTTTCCTGCGTGGCCTTTATCTCTGCCCTCAGCGCGCTGTTTTCCTCCTGCAGTGTTTTAATGTTCAGAAGTTTCTCGGCCCACGAAATAAATTCGGTGAATGAAAGAGGTCCACGCACAGGGACAGCATATTTGTCACTCAGCCACAGGGTCTTCTCGTAAGAACCATCCTTGCCCAATAAATAAATCTTCGGCGTAACAGCGGAACTTTCTCTGAATCCGGCTGACTTGATAATTGCAGAAGGATTATCAAGGTCGATGACAATCATATCAACTTCGTTGTTTTTGAGAACACGAAGCGCTGTTTTGATGTCCCGGGCGTGGGTTAATACATACTTTTTCTTTGCCAGGGATTTCTTGAAGTTGTGGACAGAGGACGTACCTTTGTCTATAAGAAGTATTTTAGGCATTTACCCCACAGCACTTCTTGTATTTTTTGCCGCTTCCGCACACGCAGGGATCATTTCTTCCTATCCTTTTATCCTTGACGACTGTCTGCGGTTTGGCACTTTCTCCGCCGCTGCCCCGGCCGTAGATCATTCTGGCCGGCCTTGGCGCGAATTTCTTCTCCACGGTATCTTCTCTTGCGATCTGGATTTTCATGAGCCTTGCGATGACCTCTGATGACACCCTGTCGCTTAAGCTCGCAAAAATCTCAAAAGCCTCTTTTTTGTATTCAACAAGCGGGTCCCTCTGGCCGTATCCCCTGAGGCCTACGCCCTCCTTTAAATGGTCCATGCTCAGGAGGTGGTCTTTCCACTGCGTATCAAGTACCTGCAACATGATCATTCTCTCAAGGTACCGGTATGTCTCAGACCCAATTTCCTGCTCCTTGTTTTTATACGCCCGGCTTACTTCGTCCAGGAGGTGAGTTCGCAGCTCATCAAAGCCTGAGAGCTCAATGTCCGGGGATATGGAAAACTGGCCATAAAGCGAGTCCTTAAGACTCTTTAAATCCCATTCCTCAGGGTGTTTGTCCTCAGGGCAGTGAATAGAGAGGACATCGTCAAGGACATTTTCCCTCATCTCGGCAATCCGGTCCTCCAGACTGTCTGCGGCAAGTATCTCACGCCTGAATGAATAAATTTCGCTTCTCTGCATATTATTTACGTCATCGTATTCAAGCAGGTGCTTCCTTATGTCAAAGTTATGGGCCTCGACCTTTTTCTGCGAAGACTCTATTGCTTTTGAGACCCATTTGTGTTCAATGGGCTGGTCTTCCTCCATCCCGAGTTTCCCCATGAGGCCTGAGATCCTGTCTGAACCGAAGATCCGCATAAGGTCGTCTTCAAGAGAAAGATAAAATCTTGATGAACCCGGATCACCCTGGCGGCCGGAACGCCCCCTTAGCTGATTGTCGATCCTTCTGGCTTCGTGTCGTTCGGTGCCGAGTATATGCAGTCCACCTGCCCCTGCGGAGATGACCTGCCCGCGTTCTTTCTCGCACGTTTCCCGGGCCCTGGCAAGGGCCTTCTGGTAATCTTCTTCGGTGTACTCCTTTTTCTCTCTTAGCATATCCTTTGCGAGGCCTTCGGGGTTTCCTCCGAGGACGATATCCGTGCCGCGGCCCGCCATATTGGTGGCTATCGTGATCGCTCCGCTTCTGCCCGCCTGGGCAATGATCTCCGCCTCATTTTCATGATATTTGGCATTCAGCACCGAGTGGGGTATCTTTTTCTTTTTCAGCATGGAGCTGAGGAGCTCGGATTTTTCAATTGATATCGTGCCTACGAGGACGGGCTGTCCTCTTGTATAGCAGTCTTCTATTTCATTGATAACGGCGTTGAATTTGCCACTTTCGGTTTTATAAATAACATCGGGGTTATCGACACGTATCATTGGTTTATTGGTGGGCATCACCAGCACATCAAGGTTGTATATCTTTGCGAATTCCGCGGCCTCTGTATACGCAGTGCCCGTCATTCCGGCGAGTTTGTTGTACATTCTGAAGTAATTCTGAAAGGTGATGGTGGCGAGGGTCTGGTTCTCGCTCGCTATTTTGACCCCTTCCTTGGCCTCTATCGCCTGGTGCAGTCCATCAGACCAGCGCCTGCCGGGCATGAGACGGCCTGTAAATTCATCGACGATAATGACCTCATTGTCTTTTACAATGTAATCCACATCTCTCTTAAAGAGCGCATGCGCCCGCAGTCCCTGGTTAACGTGATGCACCAGTTCAACGTTTGCAGGATCGTAGAGGTTGCCTGCTCCCAGCAGCCGTTCAACTTTGATGTTCCCTTCTTCAGTGAGAATGGCGCTCTTGGCCTTCTCATCAATCGTATAATCTTCATCTATTTTAAGTCTGGGGATTATTTTGTCAATTTTATAGTACTTGTCTGTGGACTCCTCGGAAGGGCCTGAAATTATCAGGGGGGTCCTGGCCTCGTCTATCAGGATACTGTCTACTTCATCGACGATAGCGTAATTCAGCTCTCTCTGCACATAATCATTTATGTGATACTTCATATTGTCTCGTAAGTAGTCAAAGCCGAACTCATTATTCGTCCCGTACGTGATATCGGCGGCATAGGCCTCTTTTCTCCCTACGGGTCGCAAGTATTTCAACCTGCTGTCTTCTGAATGATAAGATGGGTCGTATATAAAAGAGCTGTCATGCTGAATAATGCCCGCAGTAAGGCCAAGAAAATGATATAAGGGCCCCATCCACTGTGCATCCCTTTTCGCAAGATAATCATTCACCGTGATAACGTGGACACCCCTTCCGTCAATGGCGTTCAGATAGACCGCGAGCGTTGCCATAAGGGTTTTTCCTTCACCGGTCTTCATCTCCGCGATTTTCCCCTGGTGAAGGACAATGCCGCCTATCAACTGAACGTCAAAATGCCGCATCTTGAGGACTCGGCGCGAAGTTTCCCTGACCGCGGCAAATGCCTCCGGGAGAATACTGTCCAGGCTCTCTCCCTCATTGATTTTCCTTCGGAATTCATCGGTCCTGGCCTTTAACTCAGCATCGCTCAGGGAGCTGAGTGACGGCTCAAGGCTATTAATCTGCTCCGCAATCAACCAGAGTTTTTTTATTTCCCTCTCGTTTTTTGTTCCTATAATCTTAGCTAAAAAATCAAACATAGTTGTTATTATAACAAAAACATTATTATTAACATATGGTATTGCAACAGGCTGATGCAGCCGTTATTTTATCTTGCTGTTGCATCACAGTAGCGCAGTCCCGCAACAGAGCGGTGATGTATCAGAGTGCCTACGACGGGGAGAGAAGCGTGTACATAATCCATGGCAGAGTTTCAGTGAATTTGTTTAAATAAATTACCAGGTAACGTTTTGCTTCTTGAATAATATAATTCAGGCAATATACAATAGTCCATCATTTCAATATGCGGGCGTAACTCAGTGGTAGAGTGTCAGCTTCCCAAGCTGAAGGTCGCGGGTTCGAATCCCGTCGCCCGCTCCATCAAGAGTTAGTGAAGCACGTCTTTCACAATCAGATCATCAATACAAAAATATTTTATGTGTGAGGATTGATTTGGCAGAGAAAAGGCTAAGCGGTTTTTTAAAAAAGCAGGCCCTGACTGGCAGGGCCTGCCGGCATTGTTTATAGCTTTTCGATATTTGCTGCCTTCAGGCCCTTATCGCCTTCGACAACATCAAAGCTCACCTTATCGCCTTCCGTAAGGTTTTTAAAACCATCTCCCTTGATCTCGGAATAGTGAGCAAAAACATCAGGCCCCCCATCCTCCTGGGTTATGAAACCAAAACCCTTGGACTCATTGAACCATTTTACAGTTCCCTTTGCCATTCTTACTTCCTCCTTGCTTGATCAACTGGATTCTCTTGGAATCCAGCGCTTAATAAAAAGGCCACAAAGTTAAAAGTCTTTGTGGCCCTATGTGTGTCACAACACCTAAACTTCTTATCAATGATGCCATCTTTCATTTGGAAAAGTCAATGACAATCTTCCGATATATTGACAAGGCAATTCTGCGTCATATTGATTTGGAAACAGGCATTGCGGATTTCTATTGTCTTTGTACAGCCCGCAAGCAATCTGGATGACCTGCGGTATTTTCCCAGCACGTAATAATCAAACCGTTATTTCGTGTCCCCCGAACATGTGGCTTTTCGCGTTTAGATTAAAGGGAATCAGCGTATATAAGAAACAAGAGCCCTTTTTTTCAATTCTTCTTTTATACTTATTCTATTATTATGGTGATCAATTATATAGCGCTGATCGGATTGCTTGCCGGGGCCTGCACAACTCTTTCTTTCTTGCCCCAGGTAATAAAAACCGTCAAGATGAAAGAAACAAGAGATATTTCACTGTCTATGTACATAATTCTTGCCGCAGGCATTTTATTATGGATAATATATGGCATGTTAATTCATGATCTTCCGGTGGTTTTAGCAAATTCGATTTCTTTTGCCCTTGCAAGTACTATAATATTTCTCAAAATAAAACATGGGTAAGCGATATTTGCATATTCCTGGATAAAGAGAAGGGTGATGGATTATTTTATCGCAACAGCTACTGATCAGGAGATCAAAAGAGAAAAACAGAAGGCTCGAGACCTTCGAAAGACACAGTGGTGGAAGAGGAAATGTGCCGAACGGAAGTGTTATTACTGCGGAGCGGAAACCGCGCCTAATGAGTTGACTATGGACCATATCGTGCCTGTCATACGGGGCGGGAAATCAACAAAGAATAACGTGGTACCGGCGTGCAAGGAATGTAACAATAAAAAAAAGTACGCCCTTCCGGTTGAATGGGATGAATATCTGGCCAGGGTAAAAAAAGAAACGCTTGATGAGTAACCGTCACAGCCAAATTTAAATCTTTTCCGTTTCGGACGGCAGGAGCCTTTACGGTTACGCCCTTTTCATCTGTCCGGATTCACCTTATGCAAGGGACAGAATATAGTATCAACTTTGCATCACTGATTTTGACTTAGTAGTTTGGTGCCGTCCTTAAAGAGGATCTCCATCTTATTGGCCTGGATTACGGATAAGACGACCCCGACTCCAAAGGTAGAATGGTCAAGTATCTCATCTTTCTGATAATTTTCTTTGAAGCTGTACTTTCTGGCCTTGGAGAGGTCACCACCGGTTAACCGGGATATATATTCTTCGTAGATCGCCCCTTTGGACCTTGTTTTGCGCACGGAGTTCTTTAATTTTGTCCGATTTATTTCGGATGGTTTCGCGCGATAGTTATGTTGTCCGTCGCACGTATTGCATTTGACTTTTTTAGGGACATTATCGACCATGGCAATAATGGTATGACCTAATTCGAGTTTGCATTTTGTACACCATGCCTCAATATATCCACCCGCTACGTAATTGTCATTCATGTTTTTGTCCTTTGATAAGATAGTATTGTCAATTTATAAAAAACTCACTTGTTCTTATTCTACCTTATATTCATGCAAATTCACTACTACNNGCTTTCTATCCTCTTCTTAATTATAGTAAAGTTAAGAATGAGAATCTTTTTAGTTGTTTTTTTCCTGATATACGGCTCCCTGCATCTCTATGCATTTATGAAAGCAAAAGCAGCCCTTTCTCTAAGCACGAAAGCAGGGATTCCCCTGATTCTCTTTATGGCGGTTATGACTTCTGCCCCTGTAATTATCCGCTATCTTGAAGGGCTGAGACTGGAATTTCTTGCGCGCGTTATGTCATACACGGGTTATATATGGATGGGGCTTTTGATATTGTTCTTCTCGTTTGCCATTTGTATTGATATCTACAGACTGATTCTTTATCTGCTTACCCTTATATTGCATACAGATGTATCTGCTTTGTTGTTATCCGCAAAGGCATCTTTCTTCATCCCGCTTGTATATGCCCTGGCTGCCGGTTGTTACGGATTTTCCGAGGCGAAGGATATACAGGTTGAGCATGTCACTATCCGGACGTCCAGGATACCGTCAGAAGGCAAGGGCCTGAAAATAGTCCAGATTTCGGATGTCCATGTTGGATTGATTGTAAGGGAAGACAGGCTGAGGAGAATCGCTGAAAAGGTAAAGGCTGAATCACCTGATATTGTGGTATCAACCGGGGACTTTGTGGACGGACAGATAAACAGGCTTGAAGGTTTTGCAGAAATATTTTTGCCCATAAGGCCCGTGTATGGTAAATATGCAGTAACCGGCAATCACGAGTATTATGCAGGACTTGATCAGGCGCTTGAGTTTACCCAAAGGGCAGGGTTTACCGTGTTAAGAGGGGAAGCGGTTGAGGTTGCAGGTATTTACATTGCCGGTGTCGATGATCTCGCAGGGAAACAACTTGGAAGCTTCAATGGTAAATCGGAAAAGGAACTGCTTTCAGGTCTGGACAATAATAAATTCAAAATCCTGTTAAAGCACAGGCCTATTCTCAGTAATGAGGGGACCGGCCTGTTTGATTTACAGCTTTCAGGACATACGCATAAAGGGCAGATATTTCCTTTCAGTCTGGTGACAAAATTTTATTATCCAAAACATGCAGGATTTTTAGATCTTCGGAACGGCTCTCACCTGTACGTCAGTCGCGGCAGCGGCACCTGGGGACCTCCGATACGTTTTCTGTCACCGCCGGAAGTGACTGTAATTGAACTGGTGCATGCAGATTAAATTTGTCCGTCAACATCAACCCCTCGATCGAAAGTGCGTTCAAGGTAGATAAAATAAATTATTCCTGAACGCCTGCATTGTTCTGGATGCATTATTTACGTTACCGGGGCAGTTGATAAATCAGAAGTTATATTCTAAGATATTCCGAAGTTACAGACTCACGGGGACATGGAGGAATAAATGAAAGATACATGCGTAACAATGACGTTGCCGGTGTTTGATACCCTGAAAAAAGTCTTCGGTTTTCAGTCGTTTCGTCCGAACCAGGAAGAGATAATCCGGAACATACTTGAGCGGAAGGATGTCTTTGCGGTGATGCCTACAGGCGGGGGGAAGTCGCTCTGTTATCAACTGCCTGCCAGACTGATGAAAGGGACCACTGTGGTGATAAGTCCCCTGATTTCTCTTATGAAGGACCAGGTGGACGCGGCCCTGGAAAACGGCATTTCTGCGACTTTTATCAACAGCTCTCTGTCACCTGAAGAAACGACTTCCGTATTCCGGCGTCTCAGAAATAATTCACTTGACCTGCTCTATATTGCTCCCGAGCGTTATGCCATGCCAGGTTTTACAGAAATATTAAAGACGGTCTCCATTTCTCTTTTTGCCATTGATGAAGCGCACTGTATTTCCGAATGGGGCCACGATTTCCGACCTGATTACATGAGTCTCTCAGATATTACAAAAACCTTTCCGGATACCCCCGTAACAGCCTTTACGGCAACAGCCACCCCCAAGGTCCAGAATGACATAATCAGGAAACTGGGCCTGAGATCCCCCTTTACTATACGCGCATCATTTAACCGCCCTAATCTTTATTACCGGGTTGAAAGTAAAAGGGAGCTGAAGACACAGGTCCTGGATATTATCAGAAAATATCCGGGAGAGCCAGGGATAATCTACAGGACCACCCGTGACTCAGTAACTCATATGGCGGACATGCTGAAAGAAAAAGGGATCAGGGTCCTCCCCTATCATGCAGGCCTGTCGCAGGAGGAGAGAAAGATAAACCAGGAGGCATTTAACAGGGACGAAGTGAATGTCATTACCGCAACGATCGCCTTTGGCATGGGCATAGACAAATCAAACGTGCGCTTTGTTATCCATGCGGATCTACCCAAAAATATCGAGGGGTATTACCAGGAGACAGGCCGTGCGGGCCGAGACGGTGAGCCTGCGGAATGTGTCCTCTTTTTCGGGAGGCAGGATATCCCGAAGATAAAATATTTTATCGATCAGATGCCTGATGGTCCGGAGCGGACCGTTGCATCAGACAAACTTACCCAGATGATACAATATGCATCGCACAACGTATGCAGGCGCAGACAGCTTCTCGGCTATTTTGGCGAGGAGGTTGCAGATAAAAACTGCGGCACCTGCGATATCTGTACCGGAACTGTTGAAAAGGTTGATGTTACAACAGATGCCCAGATCATCATGTCAGCCATGTCAAGGACTGAACAGCGTTTTGGTATAGTGCATATTATTGATATTGTCACTGGTGCAGATACAAGGCGTATTCGCGAACTTGAACACCACAAGATTAAGACATACGGCGCAGGAAAGGACAGGGACAAAAATCACTGGCGCTTCATAGTTGATGAGCTTCTTGCACAGGATGTTATACATCAGGACGGAGACAGATATCCAATATTAAAGCTTACGGAGAAAGGGAAGCATATCCTCTTTGGCAAAGAAAAGGTCAGTGCCCTTAAAAGGCAGGATTCAAAAAAGAAACTGAGCTCCGGTAAAATCCGCGGACTTGAGCAGTATGACGAAGCGCTCTTTGAGAGACTTCGCGCCTTGCGAAAGACACTCGCCGATGGGCAGGGGGTTCCTCCGTATATAGTATTTTCGGACAAAACACTCCGTGAAATGTGCAGGCGCTATCCTTCGGCGATGCCTGATATGGCCGGTATCACCGGCGTGGGCACAGCAAAGCTTGAACGTTATGGAAGGGATTTTATAAAAGAGATAACAGCGTATCTTGCTGAACATCAGGCTACATCCATTGTAAGTGCTCAGTGATAACAATTCTGCTCATCGATTCTGCGATTATAATTTGCATAGATTGCGTTGAAACGTATACTGCGGATTATTGGCGTAAAGGTCTTGAATAAATCATTATCAGAAGTTTCTGTTATTGTTGCAGTCTATCGCAAAGATATCACCTGCAACACGTGTGCCTGCTATCCCGGTCGCGGTTGCAATAAAGCAGGGATCCTGGGCCACGGTTGCGCCATTATACGGGACAGCAACCGGCGGCGCGGGAAGGGCCACCCCCACGTTTAATGCATAAACAAAATTTGAAGCCGGACCGGGCTGAAAGGATGGGAAAATTGCCAGGTTGGCGGTAAACGCGGCATTCTCTGAAACGAACTGTGCCTCATGCATTCTCAGGGCCTCAAGGTTCCCATATGCCTCTGAGCGCGCTGCCTTTAACGTCGAACCGACATACGCGGTTATGCCCACTGTACCCAGGATTGCGATAATGGCCATTACGACAAGGAGTTCTATGAGGGTGAAACCTTTGTTGTTTTCTGTTTTATGCATTGACATGGTTTTTTAAGATAAGAGAGGGGGAATAATCCCCCTCTCTTCAGTTTAGTTAATTTATTCTGCTGAAACAACAATTCTTGACATCAGTTCCGGAGCTGCGGTATTACTCCCGCCCGGACCATTACTGCTTGCAACAACCGATATTGTATTTGCTGTAGGAGCCCCAAGTTCCACGGTACATGCAGTACCAACCACACCGGCGCCCGGATCTACACCTACAATAAACAGAGTTTGAACACAACCATCCATTCCATTCCATGGTGACATCTCTTGGCCGTTCATACCTGCTCCGCCGGTTCTAGCGGCAACATATTGTGTAATAACAGCAGTCGCGGCATCTGCACCCATGGCAAACAAACCAGCGTTAGTAAAATCAGCACCAGCCTGTACTTGACCATTCCAGTCAGTGTCTACTTCTGTCAAGAGTGACGCTGGATTTGCAGCATTTGCACCTTTAATCGCTGAGTTGAGCCAATGACTGAGATCTGACTCAGATGACTTTGCAGCCTTTGAAAGGTTTGACTTCCTTGCCTTTTCCTGTGCACCGATATATGCAGGAACAGCGATTGCTGCGAGGATGCCGATAATCGCGACAACGATCAGCAGCTCGATCAGGGTAAATCCTTTTTGTTCTCTAATGTTGTTAATTGCCTTGTACATTCTTTCCTCCTCTTGATAATTCCGGCCACAATGACCGTTATGATAGTGAGAAGTTTATGTGCTTCTCACATGTTACTTCCTATCTACTGCCCCCCTTTCTCATACTTATTAGCAGTCAAGCTTTTCAGAGTGTTAATAAAGCAGATTTGATGCCAGGCGATATAATTGTAGAGAAAACAATTAAAACAAGGACTTTTAAGGTCATCAACCCCGGATATTAAAGAATGGTACAGTCAATAATTTGTCCTTAGTGACATTTATTGTCAGAAATAAAACGCTTGACCTCTAAAGGCTCACTGCTATAATAGATACGGAAACAGAGCACATGCTGATAAAAAAAATCTTAATACTACTTCCCATAATAATCTTTGCAATACTCTTGCAGTCCTTTTTCTGGGTGCCGACTTATGATGAGCAGGTCAAGGGGAATCCCCACCGCCTTGAGGAATTCATCAGCGCCTCAACCGGTGATGCCAAGGTATTAAATCCCCTCCTTCATGCTGATTCATCCAGCGGGGCGATAACGGACCAGGTATTTGACGGACTGATCGACAGGGATGAGGACCTGAGGTTCCGGGGCCGGCTGGCTGAAAGCTGGGAAATATATGAAGAGGCATATTTTTATGTCAATCCACAGGCAATGGCAGCCGGCAGGAAGATATCCCGCCCGGAGATGCTCAAAGATATCATCCTCTCTCATAAGAAAAGTAATAATACAGATTCATCATTGGCAGCTACCTTGAATAACATCAGGGACATTGAAATTATTCCCGCTAAAAAGGGAGAAACCGAAGTACAAATACCCGGCCCGGACACCAACAACGACGGGGTTCCCGATCCCGTACATATTAAGGTTAGGTACCGCACCCCGCCTCAATTAAAAATAACATTGAAAGAGGTGGACCAGAACTTCTTTGATGATATGGAGAAGCTCCTCGGCAAGGGATATTTTGAGACTTTCCCCTCGGGCGATTTTGTTGAAATACTCACCCCGGGTCACGATGATAAAAAATCCGCCATTGCCGCTGAACTCCTGCCGGCAACTGAACATAATCCTGTTATCATCTTCCATCTGAGAAAAGGGGTGAAGTTCCATGACGGAC
>DKBK01000045.1 GCA_002451135.1 Nitrospiraceae bacterium UBA6902 | reverse complement strand
GGACATACTAGTATTATTGACGACAATCGATAATTTTACAAACAGAATCAAAGGAAAAGAAAAAGCGGCACTATAATTCAACTCATATATAAGAGTGAGTCTCCCCCCTTTGCATTCCATTAAAAGTCTGATACTATTGTTATAAATGGGGAAAGCTCCGACTGATATATATAAAATTGTCCTGTACATCCTGATGCCTGCGATGCTGATTATGAACACAGGCGAATTATCAGCGGTTCAGATCAATGGCGTCTATTTTCATGACTCTGTGACTGTCAGCGGCAACGTGATGAAGATACGGGGGGCTGGCGTCCTGAAATGGCTCTTTTTCAACGTATATGCGGCAGCACTGTATCTGCCGCCGGACGTATCGAGCCGGGATGTGCTTGAGGATGTGCCCAAAAAGATGGAATTTCATTATCTTTCAGACATGAAAGCAGAACAGTTTACCGAGTCCGGAGAGCCGCTTCTTCTGAAAAATGCATCTGCCGATGAGCTTGCTCAGATCAGAGAAAAAATCGATGCAATAAATATCATGTATCGTGATGTCAAAAAAGGCGAACGCTACTCATTGACATATATGCCCGGAAAGGGGACTGAACTTGCATTGAATGGTCAAGTCCTCGGCCGGATCGAAGGATACGATTTTGCTGCCGTGTATTACCGCATCTGGCTCGGTGAGAATCCTGTTGATGATGACCTGAAGGAAATGCTGCTCAACAATGCCGGTCGGACATTCAGTTCAAAATAAATGGTGCTATACCTGAATCACGCTGAATTATGTGGAAGGACATGAGGAGTTATGATTAACGTACTTATCATGGAAACAATCGTCATCATGATCTACATGACAGCGTGGTTTCTTATTGCCCAGGCCCTGAGGCGAAACGATGTGGCGGATATTGCGTGGGGCACTGGTTTTATTGTGACCGCAATAACCGCCATGATTCTCAGTGACGCCGTACCCCCGCGGGGATTTCTCGCCTTCTTTCTTGTGGTCTTATGGGGCTTACGCCTTGCCACCCATATCTATATGAGAAACCGGGGGAAGCCCGAAGACCGCCGTTACCGAACGTGGAGGGAACAGTGGGGCAGACACGCTGTTATTCGGGCCTTTCTTCAGGTCTTTATGCTGCAGGGGCTCCTCATGATTATTATCTCCCTTCCGGTCACGTTCATTATTACATTCGGACAGAATCCCTTTGGGATATTCGATGCACTTGGCGTGTGTATCTGGATTACGGGCTTTATCTTTGAAGCAGTGGGGGATTATCAGGTTGTGCAGTTTAAGCGGGCCCCTGCACACAAGGGGAAACTCATGACACAGGGCCTCTGGACGTACACACGGCATCCGAATTATTTCGGAGAAGTGACTCTCTGGTGGGGTATGTATCTCATCGCCCTCTCAGTTCCTCAGGGATGGGCTTCCATCTTGGGACCGCTGACCATTACCTTTCTCATTCTCAAGGTCTCGGGCATCCCCCTCCTTGAAGAAAAGTATAAAGACAATCCGGAATTTCAGGCGTACAAGCGGCGGACGAGTGCCTTTTTCCCCCTCCCGCCGGGAAAGGAGACATGATGCTGCACATGATAAAGGTCTATGGAGCAATACTCCCGGTATTTCTGGCCATTGACTTCCTCTGGCTCGGGATTATTATGTCGAAATTTTACAAAGATGAACTTGGGGTGCTGGCGCGCGTGTCCAATGGCGCGCTCACCCCTGTGCTGTGGGCAGCAGGCATTGTCTACGTCCTCATTCCACTGGGCATCGTCCTCTTTGCCCTGCCAAGGGTGTCCCCGGAGCATATGGTGTCCTCTGCGCTGTTCTGGGGGTTCCTCTTTGGCATCGTGATGTACGGCATCTATGACATGACAAACTACTCTCTGCTGAGCAAGTGGTCCCTGCGTATGACCATTGTTGACATGTTATGGGGCGGCACGATCAACGCAGTGGTAACCTGTATAGCGGCATTCTTTGACAGGTGGTTTGTGTAGATGAAGATCGCGATTATCGGGAGCGGTATTTCAGGCCTGACCGCAGCCTATCTCCTGCACAGTGACCATGACATCGAGGTGTTTGAAGCAGGAGATTATATCGGCGGTCATACCCATACCATTGACGTGCACATGAACGGGAGGGACTACGCGGTAGACACAGGTTTTATTGTCTTTAACAGGGTAACATACCCCAACTTTTGTAAAATGATGGACCGGATAGGCGTGGATTCTCAGCCAACAGAGATGACATTCAGTGTGAAGTGTGAGCGCACCGGCCTTGAGTACAGTCCGCACACGCTCAATGCCTTTTTCATACAGAGGAAAAACATTCTTTCTCCGTCATTTTTCCGGATGATCCTTGATATCATCCGCTTCCGCAAGGAAATCAGCCGCATCAGTGAGGATAAGGAAGAAGTGGAGATCGGCCGATATCTCAAGGACCAGGGCTATTCAGAAGGATTTATCCGGCACTTCATTGTCCCTCTCGGGTCGTCCCTGTGGTCTGCTGACCCGGTACGGTTCCAGGATTTTCCCCTGAGGACATTCGTAAGGTTCTTTAAAAACCATGGCTTCCTCGCTCTCAGAAATCCCTTCCAGTGGCTTGCCATCAGGGGAGGCTCCCGAAGGTATGTGGAAAAGCTCACCGCTCCGTTTATCGACCGGATCAGGCTCAACTGTGCGATCGAGTCCGTCATCAGGAGCCAGGACCATGTGGAATTAACATTTCACGGAAAAACAAAACGCTTCGACCATGTCGTCATGGCAGCCCACAGTGATCAGGCCCTTGCCATGCTGAACGATCCCTCGCCCAGGGAAAAAGAAATCCTGAAGGCGATTCCCTATCAGGAAAATCTCACCATTCTCCACACTGATACTTCACTGCTTCCCCTCCATCGGGAGATATGGTCAAGCTGGAACTATCTTATCCCCCTAAAAGATACCGGTCGGGCAGCGCTCACGTACGACATGAATATACTTCAGTCAATTCAGTCCCCTGAGGAGTTCTGTGTAACGCTTAACAGACCGGAGGACATTGATGCGGACAAAGAGATCGGACGGTTCCTCTACCACCATCCCGTATTTACGAGGGATGCTCCGGCAGCACAGAAGAGGCACAGGGAAATCAGCGGGGTAAACCGCACCCACTACTGCGGGGCCTACTGGGGCTACGGCTTTCATGAAGACGGGGTAAACAGCGCGCTTGCGGCGTGCGCATATTTCGGGAAGGGACTTTGAGATGGAAAGCTGCATATATGAGGGAGCAGTACGGCACGGCAGGAAGGATCCGCCCAACGCGTTCCGTTATTCGCTGTTTATGATGTACCTTGACCTGTCGGAACTGGATGAGGTCTTCCGCGGGAGATGGCTCTGGTCAGCAGACCGTTTCAACGCGGCCTGTTTCAACAGGGCATACCATCTTGGAGACCCTGCCCTGCCACTTGACCGGTCGGTGAGGGACCTTGTCGCAGAGAGACTCGGCAGAAGGCCGGACGGTCCGGTCCGGATGCTTACGCAGATGCGGTATTTCGGTCACAATTTCAATCCCGTAAGCTTCTACTACTGTTTCGACAGGGAAGGCAGGGACGTGGAAGCGATCGTCGTCGAAATACACAATACCCCGTGGGGGGAATTATTCTGTTATGTGCTGGGAGAGCAACAGAACGCCGGTACGCAAAAGGAGAAAAAGTTCCGCCTCTCAAAAGACTTCCACATCTCTCCCTTTATGGATATGGACATGCGCTATGAGTGGCAATTTACCGACCCGGGAGATTCTGTCCACGTCCTTATGACAAGCTACNNTCAAAGGGGCGAAATTTTATACCCATCCGTCAAAGCGCAATAATTTCCCGGAGTCACGGGTCCCATGAGAGATACGATTATTCCCTCAGGCCCGAGACCGGGCATACAGCTTATCCCTAACAGTATTTCAGGAATGCTTGCCGGTATCGCAAGAAAGGCACTTTTTTCGAGGCTCCGGAAACTCGATAAAGGACAACTGGTCTTGAATGAAGGGCAAACATCTATAGTCTTTGGAGAACAGGGAGGTCATGTAACGCTCAGGGCCGCTTTATACGTCCATGATCACCGTTTCTATACAGACACTGTTTTTGGCGGCAGCATCGGAGCAGGTGAAGCATATGTGGCAGGTTTCTGGTCAACGGATGATTTGACACGACTTATCAGAATCATCATCCTGAACAGGCATCTCCTGACAGGACTTGAGAGGGGAACAGCACGGCTCTCAGGCCCGGTCCACCGGATGCTCCATGCTCTCAGGAAAAACACGAAAGAGGGGAGCAGGAAAAACATTGAGGCACATTATGACCTTGGAAATGATTTCTATTCACTCTTTCTTGATGAAACGATGACCTATTCCTGCGGGATCTTTACGTCATCCACAAGCTCACTTCAGGAGGCATCACTTGAGAAGTACGACCGCATATGCAGGAAACTTCTCCTGTGCCCGGGGGACCATGTGCTCGAGATTGGCGCAGGCTGGGGTGGTTTTGCGCTCCATGCCGCAAAAAACTACGGATGCCGTGTTACCACAACTACGATTTCGAATGAGCAGTATGGATTTGCACGGCAGCGGATTCGTCAGGAGGGTATGGGCGACCGCATAGACATCCTCCTGAAGGATTACCGTGATCTTGAGGGGTCGTATGACAAGCTCGTGTCCATCGAGATGATCGAGGCAGTGGGACATCATTATCTCGAAACGTTTTTCCGTTGCTGCAGCAGGAGATTAAAGCAAGACGGGATGATGCTCCTCCAGGCCATTACCATGACTGACCAGGAATATGACAGTCATAAATATACCGCTGATTTTATCAAGCGCTACATCTTCCCGGGGAGCTGCATCCCCTCGATCACCGCAATTTCACAGGCAGTGGCAAGCGGAACAGATATGCGTCTCTTTCATCTTGAAGAGATTACCCCCCATTATGCGCGTACACTCAGGGAATGGAGGGAGCGGTTCTTTGCGCACATCAGCGAAGTTCGCAGACTGGGCTATTCCGAAGAGTTCATAAAGATGTGGGAGTACTATCTCTGCTATTGCGAAGCCGGTTTTTCGGAGCGGTATATCGGTGATGTGCAGATGCTTTTTACAAAGCCTCTCTCACGGAGACCCCCGCTCCTGCCCCAGCTGGAAGGAGGTGATCAGACCTGTTCCGCCATATCGTAAACATCATCGGGTTTCAGGCAGGCTGGTTTGCCGCGGTGCTCGGGGCCGGTTACGGGATGCCGTGGTTCGGTGTGATTGCCGTGCCGATCATACTGGCGTTTCACGTCGCCCTCTCTCCGCACAGGAAGGCCGAAGTACTGCTTCTCCTGTCAGCCGGAGCAGCGGGATTCTTTATTGATACAGCCCTCGTTATGACCGGGGTTTTCACTCCTGTGCAGTATCTGCTTCCTTCACCCTTAAGTCCCCCCTGGATGGTGCTTTTGTGGATGGATTTTGCTACTGCGCTTAATGTCTCTCTAAAAAAGCTTCATGGACGGTATATCCTCTCCGCAGCGCTCGGCGCTGTCGGAGGACCCTCGGCGTACTACAGCGGCGCGAAACTCGGTGCGACGACCTCAATCCCCGGTGCAACAGACCTGCTTATCCTCTCGGCTGTATGGGCTGCGGCCGTTCCGGCACTTTTCTGGATTGCGGCCAGGATTAACAAGACGTACGTGAAGCAGATCCAGTGAAAGATCTTTCCTTGATCATATCTGTCATTTTGTATGTTCTGATTCAACAGAACGTGAACAGAGCGGGCTGGTGCTTCCGGTGCCTGAGAACGGTACAGCAGATGATGTTTTCAGCTTCATTACCTGTTGCTCAGCCCTGCAAGCAAAAGTTGTACGGTGCTCGGTCCTCAGGAGTTTGGGCTGCTGTGAAATATTAAGCTTTGCGGTAAACCATGTCCAGACAGAAAGGGGGATGGTCCCAAGACAGAATAGCTTTTCCTGCAGGGAGAGTCTGCCGATTTCCTGCCTGATCTCCCGGAGCAGCGCCCTGGCATCTGCCCTGCGGTCCTTATTGGGTCCAAAGAGCATGGCAGGATATATAGCAGGGACTGCGCTTCTCACATATTCCTTCATACGCTCCGCTCTGCCGCTCATGAGAGGATTTGAAGAGTCCTTCAAATTGCGATATCCCTCGAACCACACCCGGACTACCCGCATGAGGGACGGTCCGAGGATCTCAACGTTTTTTCGGTAGAGCTCACGCTGAAGGTCTTGCAGCTCAACAGCAGAGAAGTGAGGATGGCTACAATGCATGGAGAAGCCGTCAAAGGTACGGTAATCCGGATTCCTGCGGTACTCGGGCAGATAGCGGTTTTCCTCAAGCATCTGCCTGTGCAGAGGCGTGCCGGGGAAGGCAAAATAAATAAGGACCTGCCAGAGAGACGGACCGAGTTCCGTAATCATCCGGAACTCCTCCATGACCTTTTTCCTGTCCTGATAGGGGAACCCTATAATCATGGATGAGAGGAGAGCGACACCGCGTAATTTCAGGGATGAATAGAGCTCTGAAAGGGAATTGCCTTTCAGTTTGCTGAAATTAGATTCTGTACCCTCAAAGGCGGTCCAGAGGATGTCAAATCCCATTTCGGCAATCTCATCAGGCGTGAACTTTGAGAGTCCGCGCACGCTCCCGAACCCCATGATCGACAGGGGCTTTCCTCCTTCCCGGACACACTGGAGAAATTCCCGCGCCCTCTTCTCGTGAAGGAAAAAATCCTCGTCAATGAGGATAAAGCCGCTTAACACATCCCCTGCCTTTTCTGCCTGTTTTTCCATATCAAGAATGAGTCGGTAGAGCTCCTGCCCGCTCTTTACAAAGGGGATGTATCTGCGTTTGAAAAAGTGGGAGGTGCAGCAGAAGTCACAGCCGTTGGGGCAGCCCAGTCCGCCGGTAATATGCGCTACTTTTGTCTTGAGAGGATAAGAGTATATGCGGGGTGACTCAATCGGAGCATAGGGGTGGACGATCGGCCTCTCAGGATCCTCTCCAAGGAGCCTTCGCATAAAACCGATACCCTCTTCCCTGCAAATAAGATCACCATAAGGGGAAAGCTCTTCATCGGACAATACCGTGCCGTATCCGCCGAGAATGATCTTTGCCTTCGGAGCATGGCTGCGAATGAGCTCTGTCATCCGTTTGAGTTTGTGAAAGGTGGCAACAACGAAGTTGATCCCGATGTAGTCGTGTTTCCTGTTTCTGAGTTCCCTGACAAACTCACGCTCTGACGGGTAGTGGAGGACGACGGAAGGGACATTAATATTTTCCGCAATATAGTCGAGCCCCCAGCAGCGGATTACCTGCCGGTAACTGAATATGCCCTGTTCCCGGGTGACCTGCGCATGGAAGAGCTCGGCTCCCACGGAATCTCCTTCACCGTTCCCGCCGAAAGGACGGCATACCGTGGTGAACAGAATATGTATATTTGGCACTTTTATGTGTCCTTCCTTTTGTGATGAGACAATGTACTCCGCACAGTTTTAGGTAAAAGTATATCATAGTTGCAGGTCATGATGGGTGCGAGGGTCAGCCGGAAAAGGCTGAGGAGAGGGAGGGGGAGAGAGTGTTCATATGCAATTTCACATGTCAGGGGTTACTATTACATTTCATCATCAAGCCCCTTGCGTTTGTTTCTTCGATAAGCCTGACTCAGATGATAATCGTTTTTCCCCAGACAGCAAAGAGGGGATCCATTTCCTCAACCTCACCTGCATAGCGGTCATCCGGTGAACGCCTTAACCCGCGTTCCACCTGGCAGTGAAGATCGGAAAACCCTGCTCCATGCAATAACTGGAGCACCCAGCCAAGGCGCTCTGCGGGATGAAGCTCAGTCCAGAACCTGACTGCCTTGGGCGGGAAATATCGGCTGGAGAATGTAATGACGACAAGACCTCCGGGCTTCAGAACCCGCCTGACGTCCGCAAAGACCTGATGCGGCTCTGTAAGGTATTCTATAGAAACCGTGTTGACAACAGCATCAAACACACTGTCATTGAATGGCAGGTGAGGACTCCTGTTCAAATTATGCACGACATGTGTTCGGAGCTGGGGGTTGTCCTCCATCTCGCCTGCATTCATTCCGAGGCCGCTCACCGTCTGCGCCTGCGCGGGAAGATGTGAACGCCAGCTGCTCATGAGATCAAGGACTGAATCCTGAGGTGTGATCAGTTCACCGTATAATGCGCTTATGCGGGAAACACATGTGTGGTCTACATGGATGACTTTTCGTGGCTTTCCATAAAATATTTCGTCATCGGATGAGTCGGTGCGGTCGAACGCATGGGGGATCGAAAAGTCCGTGTCCCGGTCATTCAGAGGAGAATCAATTCCCGCCCATTCAAGAAGCATGGGGGGATTGCCAACAGGAGTATGTTCGCTTTGGAGGGAAACCTCTTCCAGGGTAATGTCTTTGCCCGCCAAGGGATGGTTGAAGTCGGCAGTGAACTCCCTCCCATCGATTCCGGTGACGCGGAAAAGGCCGGCAGGGGGATTCATGGAACTCCTCAATATCTGCGCAGGGTAAAAACGGCCGTACTTCAGTGGCGCCATATGCTGGTTAAATGAAGATTCGGGAATATTCAGAACGAGTGCGTTCTTAAAGTCAGGGACAGATGCCTGACCGGGGGAATACAGATCAGCAGTCCAGATGATGTGCCGGTGCCGCGCAAGGCGTGATGTATAGCTCAGTGTGTAATGAATGGCCATGATTTAACATAGCATATCTGTATCCTTCAACGCCTTCCCGTCATTACTCTTTCTCTGCACCTCCTTATTATGTAATAATCTTATAGCAGGAAATTATTGAAAATGTCTGACATTCATCCACCAAACTTTCATCTGGATATGAGGCGGTGCAGTCTTCTGACGTACCAGCTTTTTACCTCCCAGCACCTCCCCATGGGTCAGAAAGAGGCATTTGAATTTTTTGAAGATCCCGGGAACCTGTGCAATATTACCCCCCCGTGGCTTACGTTCTGCATGCTCAATAAAGAAAGCAGTCGTGGCGTGTATGAAAATGCTGAATTTGATTACACCATAAAATTTCTGGGAATAAAAATGCCCTGGCGGAGCAGGATAATTGACTATCAGCCGCCGGAAAGATTTACGGACATACAAGTAAAGGGCCCTTACAAATCGTGGACCCACCTGCATGTACTCGAAAGGGTCCCGGGGGGGACTCTTATACGGGATGAGGTCACGTATGCACTGCATCTTCCGGCACTCATGTTACATCCCTTTTTGATCAGAAAAAAGCTCATCGACATATTCACCTACAGGGCAGTGAAGATTGCTGAATGGGCGGAAAATACTGAACCTAAGAAACGCAAGGATATCCACAGATTTCACAGACAAAGGCACAGATGATATGAGCAAGGCACATATTATGTATTCACCCCAATAGAGTATGGCAAAAAGCAGCTCAGCTTTTAATAAATAAGTGATCATATGCGGTTGTCTGCGGATGACTACTTATTTTAGGTTTGTGTACCTATCGTAACAATCCCGAGATACCCGTCAACAGTGACCCGGTCTCCGGTGTTTATTACCTCTGTTGCCCTTGAGATCCCTGTGACACAGGGAAGTCCGTATTCCCTGGCTATTATTGCGCCGTGGATCAGCATGCCACCCCTTCGTTCCACAATGGCACCGGCAAGGGGAACAATAAAGGTCATATTGGGATCAATCGCATCGCAGACAAGGACCTCGCCTGTCCTGAAATTCATCAGGTCCGATGTATTTCTTATTACATGGGCTCGTCCTGTTGCGATTCCCGGACCGGCAGGCTGTCCGGTGATCTGACGGGCCTGCATCCGAAACCCTGCTTTGGCATTTTCTGATGCGCGTTCTGATGCCGGCTCATGAACTGCTAAACTCAGGGAATCAAAATGCCCTGTGGAAGACGGTCCTTTGTGAGCAGTCCCGGACCGGCGTGTTAACTCGTCTTCCGCTTCGAGAACCCGGGCTTTCAGTCTCCCCATATATATGTTGTCATTGTCTCGCATTCTGTAGCTTGCCCGTGCAATGTCGAGCATCTCTGCCGCCTCCTCTCTTTTTTGCCCGTGAAAGTGAGAAAGGAACATCTGCTCTCTCTCTTGCAACTCCTGATGACCGGCCCTGTGTTTCCCTGGGGCGGATGCCATTTCGATTACCATCTGAACAATGTCCGGTGTTTCCTCCTTACAGTGCGGCGACCTGCAGATAAGATCTCCGTGAGACGAGATCATCTGCCCCAGCAGGCTGTGGAACGCAGAATCCGAATAATCACCTTCTTTCAGTTCATGAATGAGCCTGTCATTGCCGCGCACGTGGGAAGCCATTTCCTGAAGAATGTCATTCCGCTGAAGGCTCACCAAATTACCGGTACTCAGCAGTGTCAAAAACTCGTAGGGATCCTGGGGGTGGACCGTGTCATTATAGACCGTACCGAAAAGACGCATGCCATGGGCAAAGGGGATGAAATAATCCCAGTAGATTTTCTTCCATTTTTCGAACAGGTCTCTCCTGCGCGGCGCTTCATCCCTGATCTCATGATCCGGCAATACGGATAGATCCGCTTTTGTCAGGTCTTCTGTTTCCTTATGAAGGGCGGGTATCAGTTCGTCCTCGATTTTATGCCGCATAGTTTTCAGGTGTTCAAAACTCTTCTTCAGGCTGAGGTACCAGCCCCTTTTATCATCCTTCTTCCCTCCGGAAAGTGTGGTGATCGGTCTTGACTGGAGCGCGTACATGTTCCCGTATTTGATCGTCCATTCCACATCCTGGGGAACTCCGAATATGCGTTCCGCGTGCATCAGAAGCGTATAGACCTTCCGGACGTCCTCTTCCGTGAGAGGGGCCCTGCCCCTTAGTTCAGGCGGCAGGGATGCGTACGCTGTTCCTTCTTCGGAAGGATAGAGCGCCCGGCTTCTGACCGCAGGGGTATGAGNNGGATTATTCGGATTTTGTCCAAAGCCTATTCCCGATACATCCCCGCTCATGATTTCCTGGACCACAACTGCCATGGAGCTTTTGCTTTCATCCAGCCCCAGTTCCTTCCGGTATAAAAGAGAGGCGTCAGACCAGAGGGACGCCCAGACCAGCTTTATATGCTCGATAACGGATTCCGCGCCCCTCACATTTACATAGGATGCATGGAGCCCTGCAAAGGAAGTCTCAGATGTGTCCTCCCCCGGCGATGATGAGCGCACGACCACGGGTTTTCCGGCAAAATATGTTTCCACATATTCCTTTATGGTTTCATATAATTCCCCGGGAAGAGGAGTATTCAGAAACATGTTTCTTATCCTCAGAGCTATGTCCCACAACTCCTCCCACCGGATATCGTCATAGGTTTTTCTGTTCAGTTCCATCATTATCTTTGTGCGCAATCCTGTTGCAGTAACATAGGTATCATAGGCTTCGGTCATAATGGTGATGGCCCCGGGTACGTTCATTCCCCGCTGCATCATGACGGCAAGCGCATGTGCCTTGCCTCCTGCACGGCTGATGTCATTGCCGCTGATGTCCTGAACGGGGACAATAAAGTTCATGGCATATGGAGTTCCCGAACATTCTGGAACCTGGTCACTACATAGTATTTCTCAACGCTCACTGCCAGCAGGGCGCAGGAAGGGGATGACACGAAATCTTTCAGATGGGGATGTTTGCGGAGATACATCTCCTGAAAAGATTTTCTCTGAGGGCCCCTGACTTCTTCCGCCCTGCCGAGAGCGGTTGCCGCCACGGCATAAGAGAAATCCTGTCCCTGATTGCTCCTGTTGTCAATCAGCAGGGCTACCTTTGATTCTGAAGAGAGGTTTGCATATTTCCGGGTTGACCGGGTTGTGGCAAAGATAATATGCTTCAGGTCATCGCTCGCTGCAAAGGCTATGAGGCTCGCGTAGGGCTGTCCATTGCCGTAGGACGAGAGCGCGGCAAGTTTTTGTGCTGCACAGAGTTCCTCAATGGTCTGTGTTAATGCTGAGATCTCGTCCAGTTCATTCATGACAGTTACTTATGCATATGCCTTTATCCACTCGATTTCCAGCCGGAAAGGCCCTGCCTGTTTATCGGCGATCATAAAGCCTATTCTCCGAATGCTGTGTACATCGAGTTGCGGCGCATCGTTTATAATCCTTCCCCGGAAAACCGGCGTAAAAGCGTCAAATGACAAACGTGCAGTTATCCATGTATCCTGTTCTGTTGAAAAAGGTGCCTGGTAGGCGATCCCCTCGTAGGTATCATCCATTCGTAAACGGAGCCGGTAATTCTTCCCGTCGCCTTTAACCCTTACGATTAATCCTTTGCATCCTGCAAGTTCAAATTTCCGGGGGTGAGAGCGCATGGAGGCAAACCCGCCGAAATTTTCCAGAGAGACGTTGCCCTGAAACAAGGCCGCTTTATTCTCAATTATTGAGATACGGCTTGATGACACACCACCCATAACTGCGTCGTTAATGATCTCCCAGCGGCCCTGTTCATCAGGAGAGACAAAGTCAATAATTGTTTTTTCCATCAATTAGTCCCTTGTATTATGCGTCTGATCGCTGTTCGTCTTTTTCTTTCGGTCTCCATATATGATGATGACGCCGATGAATGTCATAAAAATACCAAGGAGCATGGCAATTCTGTCGTCCGCGGCTATACTCGTGCCCCTGGAAAGGTACACCGCCACACCGAACACGCCTACCGCAATAAATATGAGACCCAGTAACTTTTGCATTACGCGGAAATCAAAACACCGGATAGCCGGCATTCTTCCATGCCTCAACACCCCCGGCGAGAACCCTTACGTGTTCAAAACCCTCTCTTTGATATTCTGCTGCCCGACGGGCAGCACTTGCTTCCCCGTGTCAGCCTCAATAGAAAATGATCTCTCTGTCTTTCGCAATCCCGGAAATTTCTGATTTGAATTTACTTAGTGAAATGGATCCCCCAAGACGCATTCTCCCGTACTTGCCATCGTCGTCATACGCACACACGAGCAGGGCGTTTCCTGACTGTACTTTATCTCTGACCCTTTCCGGAGGAACTCTTTCAATATCACTCATCATCAATCTCCTTTATTTGTTTCATACTGTTTATATAGCAGATTTTGATTGACAATGCATCTCTCTGCTGATACATAAAGTATAAAGGAATGATCCAGGGGGTTACCATCTCTTTTCTGAATACAGCAGTAAGCCGATCATTCAGAAGCCCCTGCAGTCACATATGGGAGCTGCTGACCGATACCGCCACATGGCCTCGATGGGGGCCTTCTGTTAAGGCGGTAGAATGCGGGAATCGTTTTATCCGGCAGGGAACTGAAGGAAGGGTCAAGACAGCGGGAGGGATCTGGCTGCCGTTTATCATTACCGGATATGATGAGGGCCGTTTCTGGTCGTGGAAAGTTGCCGGCATCCCTGCAACGGGACATCGCCTTGAACCCCGGGGAGACGGACTCTGCCAATTGACTTTCGAAGTTCCCCTTCTCGCAGCGCCGTATGCGTATATCTGCAAAATAGCCCTGGACAGAATTGCCGGGATACTTGAATAAGATATTCAGGTGCAACCTCGACATGTTATGATGTATATCATTCCCGTCTTTCGGTGCGTAAAGTATCTTTATCATCAAGGAGATAGAGAGTGGAACAGAATAAGGGCACGTTATCGCCTGGAAGAGAAACCGCAACTTTGGCAGGAGGATGCTTCTGGTGTCTGGAAGCTGTGTTCCTGGAATTAAAGGGAGTTGAAAAGGTAGTTTCGGGATACTCAGGAGGCGCGGGGGCAACACCCTCGTACCGTGAGGTGTCTACCGGGACAACCGGCCATGCCGAGGTAGTGCAGATTTTTTTTAATGCGGAGGAAATATCCTACAGAGATATCCTGGAGGTTTTTTTTACCATCCATGATCCAACCACGTTGAACCGTCAGGGTGCCGACGTGGGCACTCAGTATCGCTCGGCAATTTTTTACCACAGCGACGCACAGAAAAATACTGCTGAACTTGTGATCCGGGAACTTGAGAGGTCCGATACATGGGAAAACCCTATTGTCACAGAGGTTGCCCCTTTTGAGAACTTCTATCCGGCTGAAAACTACCATCAGGAGTACTATATGCATCACGGTAATGAGCCATACTGCCGCCTGGTGATTGCGCCCAAAATGGCGAAGCTCCGGAAACATTTTATAGATANNGTTAAAGAAATGATACAGGAAAGGGAGGACTCCCCTCATGCAAAAGAAACCAACCCCGGGAAAAGATGCACCCCGATGGATGACTCAATGTGATGTGATACGCTACAACCTTAAGATCCCGGATGACATGAAAAAGACGCTGAACAATGAAGCCCGTGAGATGGGTGTGGGCATGAGCGCTTATATTTGCGGTATCCTGTCGGGTGATATAAAACGCAAGAAGGCGAAATAGTCAGGCAGTACATTCGCTTACAGA